>CAZNHG010000141.1:0-7920 GCA_964572555.1 uncultured Devosiaceae bacterium
CACGGGATAGGTCGTGCCACGCGGGTTGACGGCGCACGCCGCCAGCGGCACCAGCAGAACGATGAGGGTGAGAAGACGCAGCACTTTCATGACCAACCATCGCGGTTCGGATGGCCTAGTGCTCGCAGATCATGGTTAACAATCCCCTTAGCACCGCCGGGCCGGGATGCCGCCGCGATGTAAAATGCAAGCGCGAATGTGCGATCTTAACCCCTTGCTTACCATGCGGAGCCGATAACGGGGCGCGAAAGCCCTTAGTTCACGGTGGCGGCGAACACCCATGGATGACACCAGGATAGATATGGGGGCCATGGCCGGCGCGGTCATGGCGCGCTGGCTGCGCATCACGCTCGTCACGCTGCTGTTGCTCGCCGTGACCTACCTGATCGTCGGGTTCATGCCGAAGATGTATGAATCCGCCGCCGACATCCTCGTCGAGTCGCGGCAGAGTCCCTATACCCGGGCCGCGAACGACACGACGGACAACAGCAGCGTTGCCGACGACACGGCGATCTCCAGCCAGATTCAGCTCATCCGCTCGCGCACCACCTTGTTGCAGGTCATCGAGTCGGAAAACCTGCGCGACGTGCCGGAACTCAACGGATCGGAATCGGTCTCGCCACTCGCCCTGGTTTTCGGGTTGTTCGGAGGCGCTGGCAGCTCCGCAGACAGCCAGGTCAGCGACGAGGTGGTGCTGGGCAACGTCGCCGAGCGGCTGCAAGTCGAGCGCGAACGGAACTCGCGCATCATCTCGGTGATCTTCCGCTCCACCGACCCCGATCTCGCCGCCCGCGTCGCCAACGCCATCGCCCGGGCACATGTCGCCCGCCGTTCGGAGCTGTCGCTGCAGGATACCGCAGAAGCCACCAAGTGGCTGGAACGCGAGATCAGCGAGTTGCGCGACAGGGTCGCGGAAGCCGAGGCCAGGGTCGCAGAATACCGGGTCGAGAACGACCTTCTCGGGTCGGACGGGGAGACGAGCTTGGTGGACCAGCAGCTTTCCGATATTTCGGCGCAGATCACCGCTGCCCAGGAACGCCGCAACAGTGCCAGCTCGCGGGCCAATCTCATTCGCGGGCTGCTGGATGCCGGCCAGCCCATCGATGGCGTACCGGACGTGCGCGAATCCGTTGTCGTCCAGCAGCTTTCCGAGGAGAAAGCGCGCCTGCAGGCCGAAAAGGCGCAGAAGCTGGCGACGCTGCTGCCCAACCATCCCGACATCGCGGCGCTGACCGCGCAGATCAACGAGATCGAACAGCAGATCGCCGAAGAAGGGCGCCAGGTCGCCGATGCGCTCCAGGCGGAGGCGCAGATCGAGGCGGACCTGATCACCTCCCTGCGCAACGATCTGCAAAGCGCCAAGTCCGAGGCGTCAACCGCGACCAAGGACCAGGTCACCCTCAACGCGCTCGAGCGCGAGGCGAGCGCCCACCGCAGCCTTCTCGAGACCTATCTTCTGCGCTACCGCGATGCGGCCTCACGGACCAATCCCAACTCCGCCCTGCCGGACGTGCGCGTGGTCTCTGTCGCCGCTGCGGCGATCAACCCGGCCTCGCCCAACACCAAGTTGATCCTGGCGGCAGTGTTCATCGTCGCCATCATGGTGCAACTGGGCCAGATCCTGTTCGCCGAGCTCCTGTCTGGGCGTGCGCTGGTGACAGTGCCGTCTCGCTGGCACGAGCCGGAGGCGGCCGACGATCACCATTCCGACACGATGCCGGAAGCGCCGATGGCGCCAATCGATGCGCCCGTCCCCTCCGAGAAGTGGGCGGACGTCGTCGCCGATGCGGAAGCGGCCGAGCCGGGCATGGAACCGCCGTATGACGAACCGGCCACCGATGAGGAGTCTGAACTGGAACCGGCCGCAACGCCAACGCCCGCACCCGCTGCAACAACGCCGCAACACCTGCCCATCACCGACTACGGCAACATCTCACATTTTGCCGCTGACATCGCCCAACGGGGCAGCGCCCTCGTGCTGGTCAGCGCGGTGGGCGACTGGCGGGCGGTCCGCCCGTCGAACGAGGCACTGGTCGCCGATCTGGTGGCGCGCGGGCGCAGCGTCGCCGAGATCGATGCGGGCAGCCATGCACCGACTGACGAATATGGCCTCTCGGACCTGTGCGCCGGGGAAGCCGGGTTCGGCGACATCGTCTATCGCGGCCAGCGCAGCGATCTCGCGCTGGTACCGTGGGGGCGCTACGGCGACGCCGATTTCGGCACGCGCCAGGTCGGCACGCTGGTCGAAGCGCTCGCGGACATCTTCGAGATCGTCGTCATCGACACCGGTGCTGCCGGTTCCGCGTCCGCGCTGACAGCCTTCGCCGTGCCGCAGGCGACCGTGCTGTTGCTCGCCGCGCCGGGCACGGACGCGCGGCAAATCGAGGCGGCCTATGAGGAACTGCGCGCCCTGGGGCTCGGCGAGGTCGAAATCGCCAGCGCGGGCGCGGACCTGCAGGTCGCCTGATGCCGGGGCTGAAATACCGGATCATCGGGGCTGGATTCGAAACGCTCGCCCGCTCGGGCGTGGCGGGACTGGTACGGCGCGCCGGCAAGTGCCGGGGCGTGATCTTCACCATGCACCGCGTCCTGCCCGATCCGCCAGCGGCGTTCGCTCCCAACTCCATTCTCCAGATCACGCCGGATTTCCTCGATGCCGTCATCCGCCGCACGAAGGAACTGGGGATCGAGCCCGTCTCGCTCGACGAGGCGCTGCGGCGGATCGACAGCGACGCGCCGTCCGCGCCCTTCGCCGTTTTCACCTTCGACGACGCCTACCGCGACAACAGGCAGCATGCCCTGCCGGTTCTCGAGAAACACGAGTGTCCCTTCACGCTCTATGTGCCGACCGCCTTCGTCGATGGTGAGGGAGAAATCTGGTGGCAGGCGCTCGAGGACATCATCGCCGCCAATAGCCGCGTGACGATGCGTGCCGGAACCGAGGCGCAGCAGATCGCGACCGCGTCCGAGGCGGAGAAGGAGGCGGCGTTCGAGATCATCTATGCGCGCATGCGCGCCATGCCCGAACCCGAGCGTGTCAGCCTGGTCCACGCGATCGCCGCCGCGCACGGCATGGACCTGCAAGCGCACTGCCGCGATCTCGTGATGGACTGGGACGAACTGGCCGGCGTTGCGGCCCGCCCCCTGTGCACCATCGGCGCCCACACGGTGCATCACCATGAACTCGCGAAACTGCCTGAAGTCGAGGCGCGCGATGAAATCGCCCGCTCGGTCGCCATTCTGACCGATAGGCTGGGCAGCGCTCCCGAACACCTGTCCTATCCCATCGGGTCGCGCGTGGCCGCGGGCGACAGGGAATACGCCCTGGCCGCGGCGCTGGGCCTGAAGTCGGGCGTGACGACTGTGCCCGGCGGTCTCTATCCCCGCCATCGCGACAGGCTGCATGCCCTGCCGCGCATTTCGCTCAACGGCCGGTTCCAGAATCCGGCCTATATCGATGTTTTCCTGACCGGCGCGCTGTTCTCCCCGCTCGAGCGCCGTGCCATGGCGTAACGAAGCGCTAACCATTTGCGTAACTAAGCGGTACACCCCCGCTGCGCTGGCCCCCCGATTAACGCTCTTTCCATGCCTATGACCTTTTATGCCCCGCTGCGCGAGGGGAACGAGGGCGACAGAATGCGTCGCCGGTGAGGGGCAGAATGTTTGCAGGAGCACACAGGGAAGCTAAGCGCATAATTCCGCTATTGCTGGCGGTCTGCGTGGTCGCGGTGGGCGCCTATTTCGTGGGCATGAACACCGTCTCCCAGATTTTGCGCGCGGACGCGGAGTCGGTCGCCACGCGCTGGAGCGAGTACGTGGTGCGCATCAGTCCCACCATCCAAAGCGTGACCGAGGGAACCGGCTCCATCGACGCGGCGACGGCGGCCTTCCTGGAGCGCCAGCGCCCCGACGCCATCGAGCAGTATCGCGTCTACGACGTCGAGGGCGATCCACGCTGGAAGTCGGGGGACGAGACGCTCGTCTCCGATCTTGCCCGGCGTCCTTTCATGCGCAGCGAGGCCGCGGCGGATGTGATCGCCTCTGGCGAGCCGCGTGCCGCCATCGCCGCCGAGCAGCATGGCGGCGAGACCCGCCGGGTTTCCCAGATCTTCCTGCCGCTCGAGCGCCAGGGCCGCACGATCGGCGTGTTCGAGGTCATCGGCGACATGACCGTGCAGTGGCGCAGCCTCCAGCACGAGCTGGAAAACCTGTTTATCCAGTGCCTCGGCCTGATCGTCGTCGCCTTCATGCTGCCGGGGTTCCTTTATCTACGGCGCTCCGGCCAGCTCGAGTCGGCCGCCGAGCGCCTGCAGCGGACCGCAGCCTATGACGAACTGACCGGCGCGCTCAACCGCTCGACGTTCACCAAGCTGGTCGAGCACGAGCTGGGCACGGCCTTTTCGCGCGATCAGGCGGTGGCGATGCATTTCATCGATCTCGACCGGTTCAAGGACGTCAACGATACACGCGGCCATGTGGTCGGCGACGAAGTGCTGAGCCTGGCCGCGGCGCGCCTGCGCAAGCTGCTGGGGACGCGCGAGCGGCTGGCACGGCTGGGCGGAGACGAATTCGCGATCTGCCAGCCCTACTACCGCAACAATCCGCATGCCGCGACCGAACTGGCCGAAACCATCGTACGCGAGCTGGGCAGGCCGTTCGAACTCGCCGAGGCCAAGATCCAGATCGGCGCCTCTGTCGGCTATGCGCGCTATCCGCGGGATGGCGGCACGGTCAGCGCACTCGTGCGCGCCGCTGACATCGCGCTTTACAAGGCCAAGGAGAGCAACCGCGGCATAGCGATCGCGTTCGACCCGAGCATGGAGATGGAACGCCAGGCCCGCCAGGGTATCGAGTTTCGCCTACGCGACGCGCTGGCCGAGAACGGGTTCGAGCTCAATTTCCAGCCGCTCTACGACGCCGAGGATGGCGGATTGCGCGGCTTCGAGGCGCTGCTGCGTCTCAACGACGAGGATGGCCGGCCGATCTCGCCCACGAAGTTCATACCTGTCGCCGAGGAAATCGGGCTGATCGGCGATATCGGCGCCTGGGTGCTGCGCGAATCCTGCCGCACCGCCCGCGACTGGCCGGAGCCCATCTCGGTTTCGGTCAACCTGTCGCCGGCACAGTTCCAGAGCCACGACATGCCGGACCTGATCAGGACTACGCTCAGGGAGACCGGCCTGCCTGCCGAACGGCTCGAGATCGAGGTGACCGAGAGCCTGCTGATCACCGAGACCGGCAAGGTGTTCGCCGAACTCATGGCGATCAAGTCCATGGGCGTCTCCATCGCCCTCGACGATTTCGGTACGGGTTACTCCTCGCTGAGCTATCTGTGGCAGTTCCCCTTCGACAAGCTCAAGGTCGACAAGTCCTTCATGACCGACCTTGCCGTGTCGGGCTCGAAATCGCGCGAAATCCTGTCCACCATCGTGGCGCTGGGCCGCGTGCTCGACCTCAAGATCACCGCCGAGGGCGTGGAAACCGAGGAGCAGGCCGAAGTGCTGCGCAACCTCGAATGCGATCTGGTGCAGGGTTTCCTCTACGGACGGCCGATGAAGGCTGTGGACGTGGCGGCGACGCTGATCCAGTCGGCTCCGTTGTTGGAAGCAGTCGGTGACGGGCGGAAGGCCGCCACCGCCTAGCTTGCGCCGTCGTCCGCGTCGGGCCGCACCATCCATTTGATGATGACCCCGGCGGGCAGCGCCCAGCCGAACCCGGCAATGGCGAAGAAGACGAGTTCCCCCCACATCGGCAACGCGAAGGGTAGGGCGTCGTGCACCAGCACGGCGAGTATCGGGTAGGCGATCAGCGAACCGATCAGCAGGAAAACGCCAGCGAACTTACGGCTGTTCTGGGTCAAGCGGACATCCTTTCGCGCGGCACGGGTGCGTCATTCCGGCAGTTGCCATTGTCGCGGCACCCCATTACCACTCGGGCGCGTTTTGACAAGGCGGAAAGCGGCATGACGGACATCCCCGCACAGCACCACGAGGTCGCGGCGCATCGTGATCGCCTGCGGCCTGTGCGCGTCTGGCTCTATGTCATCGCGGCCCTAGTGCTGCTCATGGTGGCGGTAGGCGGGGTGACGCGGCTGACCGATTCCGGCCTCTCGATCACCGCCTGGAAGCCGATTTCCGGCGCGTTGCCGCCGCTCTCGCAGTCCGACTGGCAGGCCGAGTTCGACGCCTACAAGCAGATCCCCGAGTTCCGCAGCCAGAACAGCTGGATGGAACTGGAGGATTTCAAATTCATCTTCTGGTGGGAGTGGGGCCACCGGTTCCTGGGGCGCTTTATCGGCCTGACCTTCTTCGTGCCCTTCGTCGTCTTTCTGGTTCAGAAACGGTTGAGCTGGCGGCTCGGGCCGGCGCTGGGGGTGTTGTTCGTCCTTGGCGGCCTGCAGGGCGCTCTGGGATGGTGGATGGTATCCTCGGGACTGACGGAGCGGGTCGACGTGTCGCAATACCGGCTGGCCGCGCATCTGGGTGCGGCGTGCCTGTTGTTCGCCGCCCTCGTCTGGGTCGCGCGGCGGCTGACGCCCGTCACGCCGCCGCGCCACGTGCCCGCCGGATGGCGTGCCGCCGTGCTGATCCTCGGGCTGTGCCTGTTCCTCCAGCTCATCGCCGGCGCCTTCGTGGCCGGGATGGACGCAGGCTATGCCTACAACACGTGGCCGCTGATGGATGGCGGCATCGTTCCCCGGGGCCTCGGCATCATGCAGCCGGCCTGGGTGAACCTGTTCGAGAATGCCCTGACCGTCCAGTTCACCCACCGCATGATCGCCTACGCCATTTGCATCTATGTCGCGATCCTGTGGTGGCGCGGGCGGACAGCCCCCGGGTTCGCGGGCGTGCACGGGTGGATGCAGATCATTGCGGTGCTCGTTGCGCTGCAGGTCGTTCTGGGCATTGCAACCCTGCTGCTGGTGGTGCCCATCCCCCTGGCGCTGGGGCATCAGGCGCTGGCGTTCCTGCTGATCGGCACGGTCACCGCCTACATGGCCGACATGACACGGCGTAACACGGTATTATAATACCGTTTACATAACATGTTGAAATGCATGATTATTTTATTTCCGCTTGACGCATGTATGCGGTCTGGATAAACAGCGCTCCGAAACCGGCCACCGGGAGCGGTGGCACAAGGGGCCTGTCCGGATCGCGGGCAGGGCTATCTGGTTAAGCGAGCGCTTTCGGAACGAATGGATACCACTTGTTCGCCGTGAAAGCGGGACCACTCAAGAACTTGGAGCTTTCGGTGTGATCCGCTTGCATCGAGAACTCCGGCCTCAAGGAACTGAACAATGAAGACCTATTCGGCAAAGCCGGACGAGATCGAGAAGAAATGGATCTTGATCGACGCTGAGGGCATGGTCGTCGGGCGTCTGGCGTCGATCATCGCCAAGCGCCTGCGCGGCAAGCACCTGCCCACCTTCACGCCGCACATGGACGTTGGCGACAACGTGATCGTCATCAATGCGGACAAGGTCAAGCTGACCGGCCGCAAGATGGACCAGCGCCGTTTCTATTGGCACACCGGCTATCCCGGCGGCATCAAGGACCGCACCCAGCGCGACCTGCTCGAGGGCGAGTTCCCCGAGCGCGTCCTGCAGAACGCGGTGCGCCGTATGATGCCCAGCGGGCCGCTGAGCCGCAAGCAGCTCAAGAATTTGCGCGTCTATGCCGGTGCCGAGCACCCGCATGAAGCCCAGCAGCCGCAGGCGCTCGACGTTGCGTCCATGAACTCCAAGAACGTGCGGGTGAAGTAAGATGGCCGATACGATCAATTCCCTCGAAGACCTGGGCGATGTCGCGCCGGCCGAAACCG
Organism: uncultured Devosiaceae bacterium; assembly: GCA_964572555.1. Classification (GTDB taxonomy): domain Bacteria; phylum Pseudomonadota; class Alphaproteobacteria; order Rhizobiales; family Devosiaceae; genus CAZNHG01. The sequence continues at coordinate 7,825 of CAZNHG010000141.1, forward strand.
AAGCCGCGCCCGTCTACACCCAGCAGCTCGACCAGTACGGCCGTGCCTACGCCACCGGCAAGCGCAAGGACGCCGTCGCCCGCGTCTGGTTGAAAC
>CAZNHG010000142.1:0-7858 GCA_964572555.1 uncultured Devosiaceae bacterium
TTTCCCAAGGGTGCGCTTGCGTTCCCGCGTCGGCTGTCAGGCGGATGCGCTGTCCCTCCGGATCCTCGAAATCGAGCGCCGCGCGCCCGTCGACGATGAACGTTTCGCCTGTCGCCACACCTCGCTCCCGCAGCCGGCCCGCCCAGAAGTCGAGACTGTCCGCGTCAACCCGCAACCCCGTGCGGCTGATCGAACGGGTTCCCCGCCTCTCAGGTGGTGCGGGCCAGTCGAAGAAGGTCAGATCCGTGCCGGGGCTCCCGGCACCGTCGGCGAAAAACAGATGGTAGGCGGACGTATCGTCTTGGTTCACCGTCTTTTTGACCCGGCGTAGCCCGAGTGTATCGGTGTAGAATCGATTGGTCCCGGCCGCATCGGAATTGATGGCGGTGAGGTGGTGAATTCCCTTGAGGTCCATCGCATCCTCCTTTCGTTGAACTGTATATCGGGATGCCGTCGCTTCTTCGCCAACCACGCGAACGGATCAACCCGTTCAGTATTCGTGAACGATGGCGGCATTGCGGGAATGGCCCGCGCTACGGGGCGAACCCGCGTTGACCGTTCCATCAACCTGCAAACGCTCGCTTTCTTCGCGGCCCCGATGTCACCCCGGCGTCGCCGGATGGCTACAGAGTGACGGAACTGGCCAAGCGTCATCCCCGGTAACCCCTTAATCTGACCGTGTATTGGCTGCGCGGTCCCGTCCGGGGGATCGGCGCAGTTCCGGCAATGATGCGTCATCTCCGATCTCGGGTCCGCGGATGTTCATATCGGTCTTTGAACTCTTCAAGCGCGGTATCGGTCCATCTTCCTCGCATACAATGGGGCCGATGGTCGCCGCTGCGCGGTTTCTCGAAGATGTACGCGGGGCGGCGCATGCCATCCCGGCTACAAACGATCCGTGCTCGATACGCGTGTCGCTGCATGGCTCGCTGGCCTTCACCGGCAAGGGGCACGCCTCCGACCGTGCCGTCATGCTGGGCCTGTTGGGCGAGGACCCCGAGACCATGGATCCCGACAAGGCCGACATGCTGATCGACCGCTTGCGTCGGTCGCGAAAGATCCGCGTTCGAGGCCTGCCGCCTTTCAGATTCGACCCGAATGAGGATCTGGTCTTCAACTACGGCCCGCCCCTGCCGCTGCACGCCAACGGCATGATCTTCAGCGTCTTCGCCGGCGACAAGGACCCGTATCTGACGCGAACCTACTACTCGGTCGGCGGTGGCTTCGTAATGACCGAGGCCGAGCTGGAGGCCGAAGGCGCCGCGATTGCGCGCGATCCCCAGGCGCGGCCGGACGACGGCTCGTGTCCCTATCCGTTCAACAACGCGCGTGAAATGCTCGAAATGGGCGCGGCGGCCGGGCTGACGATCGCGCAGATGAAGCGCGCCAACGAGGAGGCGTACGGCTATGTCGAGCTGGACGTCCGGCTCGACGCGCTGGCGGACGCCATGAACGCTTGCATCGACCGAGGGCTGACCCGCGAGGGTGTGCTGCCTGGCGGGCTGAACGTGCGGCGGCGGGCCAAATCCCTCTGCGAGCGGCTCAAGGCCGAGCGTTTCAGCAACAGCGCCTTGCCGCACTGGGCCAATGAGTGGATGGGCGTCTATGCAATGGCCGTCAACGAGGAGAACGCCGCAGGCGGCCGCGTCGTGACCGCGCCGACAAATGGGGCCGCGGGCACCGTGCCCGCGGTGATGCGCTACTGGCAGGATCATTGCGGCGGCATGTCGGCGGAAAAGATGCGCGACTTTCTACTCACGGCCGCCGCCATTGGCGGGATCATCAAGGCCAATGCCTCGATATCCGGCGCCGAGGTGGGCTGTCAGGGGGAAGTCGGCTCGGCCGCGGCCATGGCGGCGGCGGGCCTGTGCGCTGTGCTCGGAGGCACGAATGCGCAGATCGAGAATGCCGCCGAGATTGCGCTCGAGCACCATCTGGGCATGACCTGCGATCCGGCGGGCGGGCTCGTGCAGGTGCCGTGCATAGAGCGCAACGCCCTGGGAGCGATCAAGGCGGTTTCGGCCGCCGCGCTGGCTCTGAGGGGGGACGGCGAGCACTTCATGCCCCTCGACAACTGCATCAAGGTGATGCTCGAAACCGGGCGCGACATGAGCACCAGCTACAAGGAAACCTCCATCGGCGGCATCGCCGTCAACCTGCCGCAGTGCTGAGGTGTCAGCGGCGCCGGATCGCTGTTATCTTCCCGCTGGTGCCGCCGCCGCAGAAAAAGCGGTCACCCCCATCGGACTCGAGCCCCGAAACCCCGGTCCCGGCCGGCATCTCGAGGCTTTCCAGCACCTCTCCCGTTTCGGGATCGATGTGCCGGACATCGCTTTTGTCGTCCTGCCACGTGGCGTGCCAGAGTTCGCCATCCACCCATGTTACACCCGTAACGAACCGGTCGGACTCGATCGTGCGGAGTACGGTCCCGGTTTCGGGGTCGATCTGATAGATCCTGTGGTCACGGTGCTGCCCGACCCAGAGCGAGCCTTCGCCCCATGCAAGCCCTGAATCCCTGCCGCCACCGGGCGCCGGGATGGTGGCGAGCGTTTCGCCGGTTCTCGGATCGATCTTTCGGATAACCGCTTCCGCGATCTGGAACAGGTGCTGTCCGTCGAACGCCGTGCCCGCATGTGCGGCCACCTCGAGCGTGTCCACAATCTCTCCGCTGTCCGGATCGAACGATTGCAGCCCGTCGCCGGTGGCCAGCCAGACTCGATGCCCGTCGAAGCTAACACCGTTAACGCCATCAACGTCAGGGAAGGGGCCGTATTCGCGGATGATTTCTGCTGCTGTGCGTTTCATGGTGCTATCCTAACCACTGGGTAATGGCGCCGGGAGTAACAAGCTTGTCGGGAAACCCGGCACGTTGGATGCGATCCAGCGCCGGCCCCGGCCGCGTCCGAACGCTTGAACCTTTCCGGCGTTTGCAAGCTCATCCAGGGCTCGCTGCATGGTTCGCTGGCTGGCGCCGAGCGCAAGCGCCAGCGCGGAGCTTGACCACGCCTCCCCGTCGGCGAGCAAAGCGAGCACCTGTCCATGCTGTTCTTCGACGGGAGGTGCCAGCACCACCACCGGGTCGGCCGCGTGCGGCGCCAGCACGAAGCCTTCTTCGGTCGCGGTCACGCACGCAATCTCGTGCAACGATGTGCGTAGCCGCCCCATCTCCACCCGCAACCGGGCACGGTGCGATTCATCGACATGCCTTGCCCCAAAAGCCCGCTTGAGAAGGGTTTCGCGCGATGCATCCGCAGGCCAGGTCTCGGCCAGCGTGCGAACGAGCGCCAACAGGACCGGCCGGCCGGAGAGCGGGACCGTTACCGCCCCTGCACGCACGACGTTGCGGCAGGCATCGACGACGAAGGCGTTGGATGCGAATAGAGCCTCGACCTCATCGAGCCCGAGTACCCTTTCCCCATCGTGAGCGATCAAGCGTCCGGCAGGGGCATCGAGGGCGCGCGCGGCAGTGTCGACCTCGGCCGCCAGCATCGCGATCCCGGCCTTGCGTGCGGCCCGCGCCGCGCCGTCGAGCGCCGTCCGCGCCGCGCCGGCACGAATGCGCCGCATCGCAATCCCGGTCGCGACGAGGCCATATCCCACGCGCGAGGCGGGCGGCAGCGCATCGGCGTCAAGCCCGTCGAGCATGCTTTCGGCTGCATCGAGCTGTCCGATCAAAAGGAGCCGCCGCGCCTCGAGATAGCCGGCATGCGCCGCATTCGCGTGATCGCCATGCGCCGCAAGCGTCTGCCGCGCCGCCTCGAGCCCCTGCAGGGGACGTCCCAGGTCACGCGAGACGAGCGCGATCTCGGCTGCCGCGACGGCGCAGCGCGCACGGGCCATGGGCTCATCGGAGCCGAAGTCGCGTCCGGCATTGCGCAACAACTCCCTGGCGCGCGCAAGCTCGCCGAGCTGTGCCATCGCGATGCCGCGCAACGCCAGGGCAGGGGCGTCGTCCCGCAGGGCGACGTGCTTGAGTGCCCCCAGGGGATCACCGGCGGCCAGTGCGCGCCCCGCTGCCGTGATCAGCGAGTCCATCGAAATCCCGTCACACTTGTAACTCCCACCCCGCGCTCCTCCCGTCCTATCAAGGCTCTGGGCCTGATCGGCCGGAGACATGAAAATCGCTCAGGAGGTTGAGAATGGCAATGCTCGCATCGGCGGACAAGCGCCTGAAACAGGCGCCATGCAAGCAGGACGCGGCCGGCTGGGTCGGCCTTTTGGCAACACCGACCTTTGCGGTGATGGCGTGGGTGACGGCGACTGGCGGCGCAGTGATGGCGCACTCGTTGCCGGGTGTTGGTACGATGTCGGTCAACGAGATGGCCCTGATGTATCTGCTGATGAGCGTCTTCCATCTGCCCCCCTGGCTGAGGCTCGCTTCCCGGCACCGGTGAGGCCGGCAGGTATTCCCCGCATCCCACAACTCGAAGGAGAACGACCATGACTGCAACCGTCGTATCACGCGAGGACTGGCTCGCTGCTCGCAAGGCGCTTCTCGCCAAGGAGCGCGCCATGACGCACGAACTCGACGCCCTGCGCGCCGAGCGCCGGCAAATGCCCTGGGTAAGGATCGACAAAACTTACGTCTTCAAGGGGGGTGAGGGCGAACGCACACTCGGCGACCTCTTCGGCGATCGCAGCCAGCTCGCCGTCTACCACTTCATGCTGGCGCCGGAGTCCGACCATATCTGCCCCGGCTGCTCACTGCTGGCCGACCACTTCGATGCGGCGCGGCAGCACTTCGAGCAGGCGGACCTCTCCTTCGCCGCGGTCTCGCGCGCACCGAGCGAGCGGATCGAGGAGGTGAAGAAGCGGATGGGATGGACGTTTCCCTGGGTCTCGTCGTACGAGAGCGATTTCAACTACGATTTCGATGTGTCGTTCGACCCCGAGGACATCGCCGCCGGCCGCGCGATCTACAACTACGGCACGGTGATCCGGAACAGCCGCGATATGTTCGGCGTCAGCGTGTTCGTGAAAGGCGAGGACGGCGACATCTTCCACAGCTATTCCACCTATCACCGCGGTGCCGAACTGCTCATCGGAGCGTTCAACTGGCTCGACCTCGCGCCCAAGGGGCGCAACGAAACCGGCGGCACCATGAGCTGGGTGCGGCTGCACGACGAATACTGAACCGGGCGATCCCGCCCCATTGCCGATCGTGTAACGGCACAAGCACAGAGCGCGGCCAACGCCCGTCCGGCGTTGGCTGCCATATCTCCGGCGGGGCCGGCCCGAGGGTCAGCTCGCCTTGAACTCGAACAACTCGACGATGTTGCCCGACGGATCCTCGAGCAGGATCGCCCGGCCGGCTCCGCCATCGCTGATCTCGCCCCGAAACGTCGCGCCCGCCGCGCGCAGCCGTTCGATCAGCGTATCGAGCTCCGTCGTGACGATCATGAAACGGTTCCATCCTCCCGGCTCCGGAACACCGCCTGCCTGCCCGCCGCTTCCCGCACCGGGGGCGCTGAGATAGAGGGTCAGGTCGCCCCCCAGAAGCGCCGCGAACCGGCCGAGGTTATGCATGTCGACTTCGAAGTCGAGATTGTCTCGATAGAACGCGACCGCTTCGTCGACGTTGGAAACGATATACCGGACGGGGGCCATTCTACCATCTCCCTTGGCTGGAATCGTTCACAGGGTTGCGGGCCAATTTATAGAACGATATCGTTTCATATCACGAAAAAGAACGCAACCGTTTCATAAGTGCAGGGAACATGGACAAACGGATCGGGAAGACCACGACGAAGGCGCGAGAGGCCGCGCTGGACGTTCTGGCAGAGCGCGGATTCGCCGCCTTTACGATGGAAGCGGTGGCGGAACACTCGCGAATCTCCAAGAGCACGCTTTACCGCCATTGGCCGGACCGCATCGCGCTGCTTTCGGACGCACTCGAAACGCTGAACCGCCAGCCCCGCCGGCCCGAACCGCTCCAGCCGAACGAATTGCGCGAACGGGTGATCGAACTGGTCACGCACCTGGCATCGGTCTTCGAAGGCTCGCGCATTGCCAGCGTGATCCCCGCGCTGATCGAGGCGGCCGAACACCACCCGCAGGTCGCGGATTTCCTGCATGACTACAGTGCCAGACGACGCCAGACACTGGTTGGGCTCCTCCGGGAGGGAGTGGAGCTGGGAGACCTCGCTCCCGATTTCGATCCTGAACTCGCCGCCCTGGTCCTGAGCGGGCCAATATTCTATTGCCGTTTGATGTCGCCGGAACCCTTTCCAGCGGAGAAGGCGGCCGAGTTGGTGGACTTCGCTTTGGGCCGGGCAAGCTAACGCCGCGGAAGGATTGGCGCAAAATCCGTAGTGACTCTTTCTTCAGAACGTGCACCATCAACCGGGACATCATCCACATGAAATCGGTATCGACCATCTCTTCCAAGCTCCATGAATTCTGACGTTTCGCTTGCCGAAAGACTGGCACTGGACTTCGAGGCGGGGTGGCATCCGCTTGCGTTCGGCGGTGGCGAGACTGTTGTTTCGGGCAGTGTCGCCACCGAAACGCTGGCTTTCACCACTGTATCGGGCGCGCCTGTGCGCGGGATCGTGACGCGGCCGGTGAAAACCGCGTCCGGGGGCTGTCCGGCCATACTCTATATTCACGCACATGGCGGCGACTACGCGCTCGGTGCCAATGAGCTTGTAAACGGACGTCCGGCGTTGCAGGGGGCGCTTGGTGCAGTGCTGGCGGACGCGGGCTATGTATCGCTCTGCATCGATCTGCCGTGCTTTGGCACACGCCGGACGGCAACCGAGGAAGCTGCGGCCAAGGCGGCACTTTGGCGTGGCAAATCGCTTGCCGGCTGGATGGTGGGAGAACTGGGCTCGGCACTCGATTATCTCGCCGCCCGTGAGGACGTCGACGCTGCGCGGATCGGCGCGTTCGGGATTTCAATGGGCGCGACGTTCGCCTACTGGCTCGCCGCGATCGACGCGCGGATCGCGTGTCTTGCGCATCTTTGCTGCTATGCGGATTTTGATGCGCTCATCGAATCCGGTGCGCACCGCCTGCACGGAATCTACCTGACCGTGCCGGGCCTTTTGAACATTGCGGGCAATGGCGAGATCGCGGGGCTCATCGCGCCGCGCCCGCAACTGATCGGAATTGGCGATGCCGATCCCCTGACACCGCCCGAGGCGGTCGACCGCGCGCTCGCGGAGACGCGTGAGGCCTATCGGCGTGCCGGGGCCGAAGATGTGCTCGAGCTTGTGCGCAGCCCGGACACCGGGCATGTCGAAACGTCCGGGATGCGCGACGCCACGCTGGCGTTCTACGCGCGCCACTTGCGCTCCGCCTAATTGCCCTTGAGACGCTGGCCGGTCTCATCGAAGGCGTGGAGATTTTCCGCATCGAGCCCGAGGGTAATCTTTTCGCCGACATTGAGCGGCTGCTGGCCCTGCAGGACGGCGAGTACCGGGTCGCCATTCCCCGCCGTGGTGTGCACCACGGTTTCGGACCCCAGCGCCTCGACGAGGTCGACCTCCACCTCGACGCCATCTTCATCGGGGTGTGCCAGGCGCAAATGCTGGGGGCGGATGCCGAGCGTGATCGGCTGATCGGCGACGATCCCGGAGATATCGGCGCGCACCTTCTGGCGGCTCTCGGCGAGGACGTTGGCAAGGAACCCTTCGCCGCCTGGCTCCTCGACCCTGGCGGGGAGGAAGTTCATGTTGGGCGCCCCGATGAACCCGGCGACGAAGCGGTTTGCAGGCTTGTTGTAAAGTTCGAGCGGCGCGCCGACCTGTTCGATACAGCCATCGCGTAGAACGACGATGCGGTCCGCGAGCGTCATCGCCTCAATCTGGTCGTGGGTAACGTAGATCATGGTCGTCTTAAGACGGTCGTGCAGCGC
>CAZNHG010000143.1:0-7806 GCA_964572555.1 uncultured Devosiaceae bacterium
CCCGCTTCCAGAGGAGGGCGTCGCCGTGGAGGTCGACGACGAAGAGGGTGGCGTGGACGCCCTCGGCCCGGGCTCCGGCCTGGAAGGGCGGGGTCCCGGTGACCCTGTCGAGCGCCACGGCGCGGGACTGGCTGAGGCGCTGGGTGATCTCGGTCTGGTCGCGCAACTCCCAGTTGCGGTTGTCGAAGGTGGCGACGGTGCCGGTGCGCATGACGCGCTTGATTTCCATGCCCTCGAGATTGGTGATCTCGCCCACGGCCTTCTCGAGCGCCACCTGGACCTCGGCGAGGGCCGGGATCGGCACGGACAGCGGCAGGTCGGCATCGAGCACGTGATCCTCGCGCACATAGGCGTGGGCGAGGACGTAATCGCCGAGTTCCTGCGAATTGCGCAGGCCCGCGCAGTGGCTGAGCATCAGCCAGGCATGGGGCCTGAGAACCGCGATGTGGTCGGTGATGGTCTTGGCGTTGGACGGGCCGACGCCGAGGTTGACCATGGTGATGCCGCGGCTCTGGCCGGCCTTGAGATGGTAGGTCGGCATTTGCGGCGTGCGCGGCGGTCGCTCGCCGCTCGTTTCGCCACCGTGCCGCTTGTTCATCGTGACGACGTTGCCCGGTTCGACGAAGCTGTCGTAGACCTCGTGTCCCTCGGCCATGTACTGGTGCGCGACGCGGCAGAACTCGTCGATATAGAACTGATAGTTCGTGAAGATGACGAAGTTCTGGAAGTGATGCGGCGCCGTGGCCGTGTAGTGGGCAAGGCGCTGCAGCGAATAGTCGATGCGAGGCGCGGTGAAGGCGGCAAGCGGGTAGGGCCGGCCAACCTCGGGGATGTAGGTGCCGTTGGCGATCTCGTCGTCGGTGCTCTGAAGGTCGGGCACGTCGAACAGGTCGCGCAGCGTCACACCCATCTTGTTGATCGCATCGCCCTCGATGCGCTCGTGCGGGCTGACGGCGAAATGCAGCGGAATGGGTGTTTCGGATTCACCGACCTCGATCGCACCGTCGTAGTTCTTCATGATGAGCGTGAACTGCTCGATCAGGTAGTGCTTGAACAGTTCGGGGCTCGAAATCGTCGTGGTGTAGGCGCCGGGGCTGTGCAGGAAGCCGTAGGGAAGGCGCGAATCCACCTTCTGATGGCTTGTGGAGGTGACCTGAACGCGCGGATAGGTCGCGCGGACGCGGCCACCGGGGACCGAGCCTTTCGTCAATTCGATCAAATGATTACGAATGAAATTCGTGTTGCGGTCGTATATCTCGGCAACATATTCCCATGCCGCGGTGGCGTCGCGGAACGACTTGGTTGGCAGGGGGTCGGGACTTATCATTTCCATGTGTTTCCTTTTGCCGCTTGTGCGGTTCTTGCTCGTTTATGTGTATGACGAACAGCCATGACAGCTTCGCGAAGCAAGGGCAACGGGTTGGCGACCAATTCCGGCCCGATCACCTTTCAGTGAGGCCACTTTAATTTTGCCAGATATGGCGCATCTATTGAGACAGCTCACCGGTTTCTTGCAAACGACCCCATGCAAAGGTGAGTACAGAGAGAGGCTCTCCGCCGCAGTCCCCCAAAGCCCTCAACAGCGCGGCGGAACTTATCTCGGGAAGGCCGTGGCGCGATCCGCTCCGCCGCGGCCTTCTTGTGTCCGGACCTACCGGTAGCGGCGCCGGATCGCCGCGACGGACCGGGCCACCAGACCTTCAAGCACACACAGATCGACGTCGTCCAAGCGCTTGATGCAAAGGCACGCCTAGCCGCATCGTCGAGTGCGGCGATGTAGGCGTATGGGTCGATCTCGGTCGGTGGCGTCTTGTTCTCCGCCATACCCGGTTTCCTTCGCCTCAGGTCGGGGAAGGCGGGAACTTTAGCGCCAAAAAGCTGCGGCTGGACAGCCCGGCCGGAAGCCAGGGGTTGTGACGAAACTGAAAACTCACGGTTGGCGGCGGCGCCCGGAAGCACTATAAGCGCGCAAAAAACCGGGGCACCCTGCATGGATCTGGCGTTCGTCATTCCCGCCTATAACGAGGAGGCGCTTATCGGCACCTGTCTCGACGCCGTGGTGCGCGAGGTCGAGCGGTCGGGCGCGGCGGCCGAGATCATCGTGGTGAACAATGCCTCGACCGACCGCACTAGGGAAGTGGCCGAGAGCTATCCGGGCGTCACCGTGGTGGACGAGACCAGGAAGGGGCTCGTGAACGCGCGCCGCGCCGGCTTCGAGGCATCGACCGCAGAACTGGTCGCCAACATCGACGCCGACACGCAGGTGCCCGAGGGGTGGATCGACACGGTTCTGGAGAGCTTCAGGCGCCAGCCCGAACTCGTGGCGCTGAGCGGGCCGTATGTCTATCACGACCTGTCGCTTTGGAACCGGTTCCTCGTGCGGCTGTTCTACGTGATCTCCTTCGGTGTCTACCTGCTCAACCGGTTCGTTCTGCGCGTCGGCTCGATGATCCAGGGCGGCAATTTCGTCATCCGCCGCTCGGCGTGGCTCAAGGCGGGCGGCTACGACACGACGATCTCGTTCTATGGCGAGGATACCGATGTCGCCGTGCGCATGAGCCGGGTCGGGCCGGTCAAGTGGACGTTCAAGCTGCCCATGCTCACATCGGGCCGCCGGCTGGAGAAGGAAGGCGTTCTCAAGACGGCCGGAACCTATGTGCTCAACTATTTCTGGGTGACCTTTCGCGGGCGGCCCAAGACGCAGGATTACACCGACATTCGGCCCGATGGCGACAAATAGCCACGATTTCGGGGGAAAAAGCTTCCTCGCGCGCTGTTTACATTCGCGTATGGTTCTTTAGGCTTGACGACAGAGTGGGGAACGTCCCAGACGCCCCGGATTGCAACGCCGTACTGCCGCACCCATGCCGCAGCCGGCGAAAACTCCCAAGAGCAGAGGTTCAGAATGACCCAGGCCAAGAGCGGTGATACCGTTTCCATTCACTATACCGGCAAGCTGACGGACGGGACCCAGTTCGACAGTTCGGAAGGACGCGATCCCCTCGAGTTCCAGCTCGGCGCCGGGCAGGTGATCAAGGGCCTCGAGCAGGAGATCGAGGGCATGGACGTGGGTGCGAAGTCCACCGTGACGATCGCGGCGGACGAAGCGTACGGCCAGCACGATCCCAACCAGGTGCAGCGCGTGGAGCGCAGCGTGATCCCCGAGGATATCGACCTGCAGGTCGGCATGCAGCTCGGCGCGAACACGCAGAGCGGTGAGCAGATCACCCTGACCGTTACCGACATCGGCGACGCCGAAGTCACCCTCGACGCCAACCACCCGCTCGCCGGGCAGGACCTGGTGTTCGACGTCGAGCTCGTCGAGGTCAAGTAGACGACATTGTCGCACCCGGCGCGGAGCCGGGGAGGTGTCAAGGCCTGATTGCGTGCTCCCGATGGGGCGGGCAGCAGGCTTTTTTGGCGCCGTGAATCGATAATAGGCGCGGCCCCGCCGGGGCCGCGCCTTTTTTGTGTCCGTATGCCGCTGTCGGGACCGAACAGACGGCCCCCGCGTGTTCTGAAAACGCTCTAGAACGTCTGCGGTTCGGGCGGCTTGTTGTCGAGGATTTCCTCGATGGCCGCGAAGACGTCCGGCGCGAGGCTGTCGCGTCCCTCGAGGGCCTTGAGGTTGTCCTTGAGCTGACTTTCCTTCGAGGCGCCCAGGATGACCGTCGAGACGTTGGGGTTCTCCAGGCACCACAGAAGCGCCATGTGATGGATGGGCATGCCGGCGCCATCGGCGATCTTGGCGAGGGACTTGACCTTCTCGATGCGCTTCCGGCCGACCTCGCTCTCGTACATCTTCTTGAGAAACTCGTAGCCGGGCAGGTTGAGGCGGCTGTCCTCGGGGATGCCGTCATTGTACTTGCCGGTGAGAAGGCCCGAGGCCAGGGGCGACCAGATGGTGGTGCCGAGCCCCATCAGGTCGTAGAGCGGACGGAACTCGCCCTCGACCTTGTTGCGCTCGAACATGTTGTATTGCGGCTGCTCCATGGTCGGCGGCGTCAGGTTGTGCTGGCGCGCGACCGAATAGGCCTCGGTGATCTGCTGGGCCGACCACTCGGAGGTGCCCCAGTAGAGCACCTTGCCCTGGGTGACGAGATCGTGCATGGCGCGCACGGTCTCCTCGACGGGAGTCTCGATGTCCGGGCGGTGGCAGAAGTAGAGGTCGAGATAGTCGACCTGCAGGCGTTTCAGGCCCGCATGGCAGCAGTCGACGATGTGCTTGCGGCTCAGCCCCTTGTTCATCGGGCCCGGCCCGCCCCAGAACACCTTGGTGGAGACGGCATAGGTGTCGCGCTTGAGCCCGAGCTGCTTGATGGCGTCGCCCATGACCTGCTCGGCGGCGCCGGACTCGTAGCCCTCCGCGTTGTCGAAGAAATTGACGCCGGCGTCATACGCCGTGCCGATGAGTTTCGCCGCCTCGGGAACATCGACCTGCTTGCCGAATGTCACCCACGCGCCGAACGAGAATTCGCTGACCTTCAAGCCAGACTTGCCCAAACGCCGGTAATGCATTGCATGCCCCGTTTTCTTTTGGTGGAAATGAGAGAAGTGCGTCGGGGAATGTTAGCAGGGCACGGAACGGAAAGGAAAGGGCTTGCGCGCCGGCGACACGGCCCAAAAATGTCGCAATGGTCTCCGTCAATAAAATGTTTGGCGCATGGGGTATGCTCTGGCATGAGTGCGCCGGAATACCCATCTATCCGGGACGGCTTCATGAGTGGAGATACGGGCGTGCTGGACAAGCGGCAGCGGCGCTTTCGTCGCGAGTTCGATCGGCTTGAGCGCCGGGTGCCGCGCCCGTTGGCGATGGCGCTCATCTGGCTGCGCCGTCCCTATGCGCAACTGGTGCGCATCCCGCTGGGGCTGCTCTTCGTGGTGGGCGGCATTTTCAGCTTCCTGCCCATTCTGGGCATGTGGATGCTGCCGCTCGGGCTCCTGCTGCTGGCGGTTGACATTCCTTTCCTTCAAGGGCCCATTGGCCGCTCGTTCGTGCGTGTACGCCGCTGGTGGGCGCAGCGCCGGAAGCGAAGCTCGGGGCAGTAGCCTGCTCCGCAACGCAACGTCTTGCCGAAAAGGAGCGCCATGTCCGCCCCGATCTTCGACGATCCCGAGCAGCACGGGGCGGCCGACCCCACAGTGATCCGCAACGAGGCGACGGGCGAATGGTGGATGTTCTACACCAACCGCCGCGCCCATCTCGACAGCGCGGGACCGGCCTGGATTCACGGCTGCCCCATCGGCGTGGCGATTTCCGACGACGGCGTGAGCTGGCGCTATCGCGGCACGGTCGCGGGGCTCGACGATCCGGCGGATACGGGGCTGAACACGCACTGGGCGCCGGAAGTGATCCGGGCGCGGGGCGAATACCACATGTATCTCACCTATATCCCCGGCGCCCCCGACACGTTCGCCAACCGCTATCGTCACATCTACCACTTCACCAGCCCCGACCTCGAAACCTGGACGCGCCGGGGTGCGCTCGACCTGGGGTTCGACAATGTCATCGACGCGGCGGTGTTCCACTGCCCGGACGGGCTTTACCGGCTCTGGTACAAGTCCGAACCGGACGGATCGTCCACCTGGGCGGCGGTGAGCCCGGATCTCTACGAGTGGACGCGGGAGGGGCGCGTGATCCCCGGAAAACCGGACGGCGCGCCGCACGAGGGGCCGAACGTGTTCGAACTGGGCGGGCACATCTGGATGATCGTCGACGAATGGCGCGGGCAGGGCGTCTATCGCTCGAACGATGCGAAGGCGTGGACGCGGCAGGGCCTGATCCTCGATGCACCCGGCGCGCATCCGAACGACCGGTGTTTCGCGCGGCATGCCGACGTGGTCGTGAGCGGCAACGAGGCGGCGCTGTTCTATTTCACCCACCCCGACTGGGACGAAGCGGCGAAATCCGAGCCGGAAACGCCGGCGGAGCGGCGCACCACGATCCATGTGGCACGCGTCTGGGTCGAGGATGGGGTCCTCAAGGCCGACCGCGACGTGGACGGAGTGCCGCTCGCATGAGCCTGCCCGGCCAGCGTCCCGGCCGCCGCGGCAGCTTCTCCGGCGGCGGTGCGGGCCTGCCGCGCAACTCTCTGCCGGCAGGGCTGATGGCGCTCGCCATGATCAACTGCGTGCTCCCCGTGATCCTGCGCGGCATCGTACGCTTCCTCGGCGGCCTCGACCCGCTGCCGCTCGGCAGCTCGGCCAACCTGATCCTGGTGATCGCGGCGGCACTGGTCATCAACGGGTTGAACGTCGTGACCTTCATGCACTTCCGGTCATGGGGCGTGAGGGTGTTGAGCGTGGTGGCGGTTGCACTGAACGTGGCGGCGCTGGTGCTCGCCGGGACGATTGCGGCGTTCTTCGCGGTGCCGGTGGTTCTGGCGGTGGTGGGGTAGCTAGGGTATGAGCTCTGGATAGAGGTCGTGCCAGTCGGGGTTCTGCTCCTCGATGAGGCGGATGCGCCATCCCCTGTTCCAGTTCTTGATGCGCTTCTCGCGCGTAATCGCCGCCTCGATGGACTCGTGGACCTCGAAGTAGACAAGCATCTTGATGCCGTAGCGCCGGGTGAAACCTTCGGCCTCGCCCTGCCTGTGTTCGCCGACGCGGCGGATGAGGTCGTTGGTCACGCCGGTATAGAGCGTGCCGCCGGTCCGGTTGGCGACAATGTAGACGTAGTATTGGCGGCGCTCCGACATCGGCGAAGTCTGGCCCGTATGGGCGCGCAAGCCAAGACTTGGGGTAGCTTTCGAGGCACGCAAGCGCACCCCGTCACCCATTGTCACCCCCGCGCAGGCGGGGGTCCAGTACCCACTATGCTTGGTTGGTTGCCGTGGGGCCGTGTGGAGCGGGCACTGTGCTGTCGGGGCGGTCGACTGTGGTTACTGGTTCCCCGCCTGCGCGGGGATGACATTATTGCGAGCCGCCGACTGACGCTCCGTTGGTGGGCGCATCGAATAGGTCGTTACAAGAGAAGAAGCCCCGGCTCGTCTCCAAACCGGGGCTTCTTCATTCACCTAACGCTGTCGGCGTTCCCTCGGATCAAGAACACCCCGTCGTCGACCCACACGTGTCGCACTTCAGGCATGTTCCGTTGCGCACCATGGTGAAGTTGTTGCACTCGGTGCACTGGTCGCCGGTGTAGCCCTTCATCTGCGCCTCGGCGCGGAGTTGGCCGGTGTCCTTTTCAGGCACCGTCTTGCCCTCCGGCGGGGCTTCCGTATCGGGGTCCACAAGGGTTTCCGCCTGGGACTTCCGCTCCGGCTCGGGCTTGGCCGATGTCGTGTTCTTCAGGGCCGTGACCGTCGATTCCTGCATGGCCTTGGCCGGGCTGTTGTGGGGCTGCTGGCCCTCGGAGTTGACCAGGACCAGCTTCTGGTTCGACACGCGGCCGCGGGTGAGGCCCTTCGAGACGAAGCGGTCCGCCGGCACGGGGGCCGGGGCGTGGCTGGCGTCGCGCGCCTGCTGGTCCTCGCTCACGCCGTCGGACAGGCTGGTCGAGCCCCCCTTGTCGGGCGCGACGTGCGCCAGGTCCGTGCGGTCGAGATAGGAGATGGCCAGCTCGCGGAAGACATAGTCGAGGATGGAGGTCGAGTTCTTGATCGCCTCGTTGCCCATGACCATGCCCGCCGGCTCGAAGCGGGTGAAGGTGAAGGCCTCCACGTACTCCTCGAGCGGCACGCCGTACTGCAGGCCGAGCGAGACGGCGATGGCGAAGTTGTTCATCATGGCGCGGAAGGCGGCGCCTTCCTTGTGCATGTCGATGAAGATCTCGCCCAGGCGCCCGTCCTCGTACTCGCCGGTGCG
>CAZNHG010000144.1:0-7742 GCA_964572555.1 uncultured Devosiaceae bacterium
CACCGCCCGCGGGGCCTGGGAGGCGGTCAAGCGCCACTTCCGCGAGATGGACCGGGACATCCAGACCCAACCCTTCACCGCGGTCGGGGTGGGCGACATGTCCGGCGACGTCTTCGGTAACGGCATGCTCCTGTCGCGCCAGACGAAACTGCTTGCCGCGTTCGATCACCGCGACATCTTCATCGATCCCGACCCGGACCCCGAATCGAGCTATCTCGAGCGCCAGCGCCTGTTCCGCATGGGCCGTTCGAGCTGGCAGGACTACGACACCGGCCAGCTTTCCGAGGGCGGCGGCATCTTCTCGCGCAGCGCCAAGACCATCGAGTTGCCGGAGCGCGCCCGCGAGCTGCTCGGGCTCGAAGACGCCAGCCTGACCCCGCGCGAGGTGATGCAGGCGATCCTCAGGGCCGATGCGGACCTGATGTGGTTCGGCGGCATCGGCACCTATATCCGCGCCAGCGACGAGACCGACGTCGAGGTGGGCGACCGCACCAACGACGCGATCCGCATCACCGCCCGGGAACTGGGGGCGAAGGTCATCGGCGAGGGCGCCAATCTCGGCGTCACCCAGCGCGCCCGCATCGAGTTCGCCCTGCACGGCGGACGGGTGAACTCCGACGCCATCGACAACTCGGCGGGCGTGAATTCCTCCGACCTCGAGGTCAACATCAAGATCGCGCTGGGCAAGCTGGTCCGCGCCGGAGAAATGGACATCGCGGCGCGCAACGCCTTCCTCGAGGAGATGACCGAGGAGGTAGCCGAACTCTGCCTGCGCAACAACTACCTGCAGACCCTGGCGCTCTCGCTCACCGAGCACCGCGGCATGGCGGCGGTTCCCGACCTCGTCACCTTCATGCAGGAACTCGAGACCAGGGGACAGCTCGACAGGACCATCGAGTTCCTGCCCGACGACGCGATGCTGACCGAGCTCGCCGCCGTCGGCACGCCGATGGTCAGGCCCGAACTGGCGGTCCTGCTCGCCTATGCCAAGAACACGCTTTATTCGGAATTGCTGGAGTCGGGGGTTCCGGACGATCCCTATCTGGCGCGCGAGCTGTTCCGCTATTTCCCCGAAACGCTCAAGCAACGACACCCCGACACCATCGAGACGCATCGGCTGCGCCGCGAGGTGATCGCCACGGTTCTGGCCAACGCCATGATCAACCGGGGCGGACCGGCCTTCGTGCACCGTCTGGCCAACGCGACGGGCGCGACCCCGGGCACCATCGCCTGCGCCTATGCCGCGGCGCGCGACAGCTTCGGCCTGACCGGGCTCAACGCGGAGATCGACACCTACGACACGCATATGAGCGGGACGACCCAGCTCCAGCTCTACGCCGAGGTTCAGACCCTGATGGTCGACCAGACCATGTGGTTCCTGCGCAATGTCGGATTCGACGACGGCATCTCGGGAGTTGTCGAGCGCTACGGCGCCGGCGTCGCCGAGGTGCGCGCGAGCCTGGACACGATCCTGCCCGAATACCTCGCCACGAGCGTCGCCGACCGCGCGGTCGGATTCGTCGGCGGCGGCGCCCCGCGGGAGCTGGCGCGGCGCATCGCCGAGCTGTCGGCCCTGACCCTGGCCTCCGACATCGTGCTCGTCGCCGAGCGCGAGTCGGCCAGCGTCGCCGAGGCCGCCGAGGCCTATTTCAAGCTGCTGGAAACCTTCCGGCTCGACCACATCACCGAGCAGCGCCACCGCATCGATCTCACCGACCGCTACGATCGCATGGCGCTCGACCGCGCCCATGTGAACCTGATGAGCGCCCAGCGCGATCTCACCGGCAATGTCCTGGCCGCCGGCACCGGCCCCATCGCCGAGCGCTTCGCGGCCTGGCGCAAGGCCCGGTCCCCAGAGGTCGAGCGCATCGTCGAGATGGTCTCCTCGCTCACCGAGGACGAGCTGACCGTCTCACGGCTCTCGGTCGCCGCGGGTGTGCTGTCGGACCTAGTGCGGTCGTAGGCGCCCCGCGCAAGGAGGGCGAACGCCGGCTCCTCAGTGCCGGAAGTGCCGCATGCCGGTGAACACCATGGCGAGCCCGGCCTTGTCGGCCGCCGCGATCACCTCGTCGTCGCGGATCGACCCGCCCGGCTGGATGACCGCCGTAGCGCCCGCCTCGACGGCGGACTGCAGGCCGTCGGCGAATGGGAAGAAGGCGTCGGACGCCATGACCGAACCCTCGGTCAGCGCCCCCTTGAGCTTGGCGGCCTTGGCCGCGTCCTTGGACTTGCGGTGCGCGATGCGGGCGGAATCCACGCGGCTCATCTGCCCCGCGCCGACGCCCACGGTCGCCCCGTCCTTCACGTAGACGATGGCGTTCGACTTGACGTGCTTGGCCACCTTGGCCGCCACCTTGAGGTCGGCCATTTCCTGCTCGCTCGGCTGGCGCTCGGTGACGACCTGAAGGTCACAGTCGTCGACCGACTTGTTGTCCCGGCTCTGCACCAGCATCCCGCCGGTCACCGACTTCACCATCAGCCCCTCGGCCTTGGGATCGGCGATCTCGCCGGTCAGAAGAACGCGCAGGTTCTTCTTCGATTCCAGAACCGTACGCGCCGGCGCGGTCATCGAGGGGGCGATGATCACCTCGGTAAAGACCTTCACCATCTCCTCGGCCAGCGCATGGTCGATCTCGCGGTTGAGCGCGACGATACCGCCATAGGCGCTGACCGGATCGCAGCGCAGCGCCGCATGGTAGGCGCTGGCGAGATCGGCGCCCAGCGCCACCCCGCACGGATTGGCATGCTTGATGATCGCGCAGGCCGCGGTCTCGACCGGATCGAACTCGCTGACCATCTCGAAGGCGGCGTCGGTGTCGTTGATGTTGTTGTACGACAACGCCTTGCCCTGCGCCTGTTCTGCCGTGGCCACGCCCACCGGCGCATCCGGCTGCGCGTAGAACGCCGCCCACTGGTGCGGATTCTCGCCATAGCGCATGACCTGCTTGAGCTTGCCGGGAAAGCTGCGCCAGGGCATGTCCTCGTATTCCAGCGCCTCGGCGAACCAGTTCGAGATCGCCGCGTCATAGGCGGCGGTGCGTGCATAGGCCTTGGCGGCGAGCTTCTGGCGGTCGGTGAACGGCACCTGTCCCGATGCCTTGAGGTGATCGATCACCATGCCGTAGTCGCCCGGTTCGGTGATCACGGTGACATAGGCATGGTTCTTGGCCGCCGAGCGGATCATCGAGGGCCCGCCGATATCGATGTTCTCGATGGCCGTGTTGTAGTCGGCCCCCGCTTTCACGGTTTCCGAGAACGGGTAGAGATTGACGGCCACCAGATCGATCCCCGGAATCTGGTGAATGCGCATGGCGCTTTTGTGCGTCTCGTTGTCGCGCACTGCCAGCAGGCCGCCGTGCACTTTCGGATGAAGCGTTTTCACCCGCCCGTCCATAATCTCGGGAAAGCCGGTCAATTCCGAGATGTCGATGACCGGAATACCCTCTTTCTCGAACAGCTTGCGCGTGCCGCCCGTCGAGACGAGCTCGACGCCCATGCGCGTCAGGGCGCGCGCGAAATCGGCCACGCCGGATTTGTCGTAAACCGATATCAAGGCGCGGCGCACCTTGGTCTTGCCTTCTTGGGTCATGTCACTTTCTTTTCGACTGGGATCGGCCGCCGGTGTCCGGGCCGTGTGGGGCGGGGGCTATCCGGTCTGGCGCGTGAATATCCAGGAAACCTCGCGATTGGCGCTCACGTCGCACTCGATAACAATCTGGCGCGTGCGGAAAAAGCCGAAATAGGCCGACTGGCGCACGCTGTCCTCGATGCGAGCGGTACCCCCCTCCCAAAGGAATGTCCACACCCCGCCCGATTTCAGCTTGATCTGGACGATCGCCTCGTCCGCCTGCCGCTCGGCTTCCGCGCCGGGCGCGAGATGAAAGCGCAGGCACAATTGCCCGTTCGGCTCCTTCGGCCCGGCGGGCGTGACGAGATCCTGGCCCACCAGCGTGTCGCCGTCCGCGATCAGCGTCATGCTGCGCTTCAGCGTCACCCCGAAAGTATCGGCGAACCCGGCCGTTTCCATCGCGATGGCGCTTTCGAAGGCATCGAGATCGATCCCGGCCGCCGCTTTCGGACCCCACAGGCACCCCGCATGCGGCCCGCGCGTGAGAATCCGCGCCGTCGACTGCCCCTCGATGGTGGGCGCCGAGTGCGCCGCCGCCTGGCGGAACAGCGCCTGTTCTTCGGCAATATCGGCGGGAGCGGGGCCGCAATTGCATACGATCAGGTCGTTGCCATGGCTGAACTCGAACGCCAGCGCCCCCGCATGGGCTCGCCTGCCGAAGGCGTAGGGCGGCACCACGCCCGAATCGGCAATGACCGAAGCCGGGCCCTCAATGAGGATTCCGTAGCCCGACAGAACGCGGCTCTCGCGGGTCTTCTCGATCCCGTGCGCCTGCACCGCGATGACCAGGTCGACGGGAAGCTGGCCCGCGCCGTTGAAATAGCCGGGCTCGCCATGCCCCAGGGTCAGCGCATCGAGCGCGGCGTGCATCCTGTCGACGGTCTCGGCGATCTGGCGGACCAGCCCGCGCTGGCGCTGCCCCAGCGCCTGGCGCACCGAGACGAGCTCGGTCAGAAGCTCGAACTGGACGCCGAGATTGCGTGAGCGGTGCAGACCGTCCTTATCGATCTGCACCTCGAGCAGGCTCCTGAGCCGCTGCAGCCGCGCATCGACCACCCGGTCCGGGCTGTCGTCGCACAACGCCGCGCCGAGCCGCCCGATCGCGGTGAGCATGGCGTCGCGCGGATCGGTGGCAAGGGAACCGCGCAGTTTCAGCGACTGGAGCTGCGCGCCGAGCGCACGGGTGATCGCCCGCGTCTGCTCGGGATTGGCGCCGTCGGTGATCAGCGGGAAATGCCGCAGCCAGTTCATCACGCGGACCGCCGTCAGCGCCGGCGCCCAGATGACGGGATCGAACCGGGAATTGCGGCTGATCCAGTCCATGACCAGTGTCCGGGCGAAGCGCTTTTCCGCCTCGTCGCGCGCGTCGCGGAAGTGCCTGAGCCAGGAAAACCCGTGCAGTTCCTCGCGCCAGGCCGCATTGCCCGGTGCGACGGCGAAGGGCGACAGGCTTTCGGTATCGACGAGCTTGGAGGCCAAGAGATAGCGCCCGGCCATCATCTCGCGCACAGTCTCGATATCGGAGGGCCGGTACTCGGCCAGCGTATTGACCACCTTGAAGTCGGCGAACCCGCTCCATGTCCATCGGACAAGCGGAGATCGCACAACGAGATCCGCGAATGACAGGACCGCCTGCTGCATGCCGCTACGCCAACTCACTCGTACTACCCGGCCCGCGGATGCTGCCCGCACCACGGGTACGCTTCCCCCGGCAATGCCGGTTCTGTCCTATAATTCTACGCGCCCGGTACGGAATCGGGCAACAAAGAATCCATCCATGGCTCCCCCCAGATCTCCGGGCGCCGTCAGGCCCGGGTGCAGGCGCACCCGCCCCGCCCCGTCGAGCGCCGTCTCCAGGCCGCCGATCTCGGCAGATGCGACCGGTACCGGTTCGATGCCCCGCACGGTCGCGCCGAGCCAGTCGGCCTGCTGTTCGCCCTCCTCGGGCTCGAGCGAACAGGTAGCGTAGACCAGCATCCCGCCTTGATTGAGGCAGTTTGTGGCATTCAACAGCAAATCCCTCTGCAGCTCCGCCCGCGCCGCGATGTCCGCCCGCGTGCGGTGCCGGACGACCTCGGGATGCCGACGGAACGTGCCCGTGGCACTGCACGGCGCATCGAGCAGCACCGCGTCGAATGGCGTGTCGGGCCGATATGCTGCCCCGTTAGCTTCCACCAGCTCGGCCTCGAGCCCGAGCCTTTGCAGATTCGCCGCCACACGCTCGAGCCGGGCCGCATCCATGTCAAGCGCGGTCACCCGGTAGCCAGCGGCGGCGAGCTGCGCCGTCTTGCCCCCCGGCGCCGCGCACATGTCGAGCACCCGCGCGCCGGGCGGCAGGTCGATCAGCCGGGCCGGAAGCGCCGCCGCGGCATCCTGCACCCACCAGCGGCCCTCGGCGTAGCCGGGAAGATCGGCCACCGCCTGATCGCGTTCGGCCACGCGCACGCTCGTACCCATGACCGGATGCGCCTTGAGCGCGGCAATGAGGCCGGGATCGTTCTGCCTGAGCGTGAGATCGAGCGGCGCCCCCACCAGAAGAGCGTCGGCAAAACGCGTCAGCGCCTCGGGGCCATATGTCTTTCGCCACCGCGCGGCCAGCCAGTCGGGGAAGAGCTGCGCGGCGGGGAGGGCCGTGAAGGTCTCCGCCTCGCGCTGCACGCGCCGCAGCACACCGTTGAGCAGCTTGCCCAGATGCGCGCCGCGCCGGTCGCGCCTGAGCGCCTCGCCGGCGAGATAGAGCGCACTGTGCGCCGCGCCGTCGGGCAGGAACAGCAGTTCTGTCAAGCCTATCCTGAGGATCGGGGCGAACAGCCCGCTGCGCTTGGGCACGCCCTTTGCAAGCGTTTCGGCAATGATGCGGTCGAGATGGCCGTGGCGCCTCAGCGCCACCGTCACCAGCCGGTTGGCGAAGGCGCGGTCGCGCGCATCCGCGATCGCGCCCGAATCGAAGGGCGTGAACGGCGCCCCTTCGAGCACCGATTGCAGCCGTTTGGCGGCGGCGAGACGGGTGGCAAGGCCGGCGGGTTCGCTTGGCTTCGAGCCCACCCTCAGCCCCAGGGCCCGGGGGTCTCGCGCTCGTTGTCGCGGCTGCCGGTCACCGGCACGCGCCAGCCCGGCCCCGGCTGGGTCGCTTCGGGGACCTTGCGCTGCGGCGCACGGCGCTTCCCGGGGCGCTCGCTGCGCACCGTGCCCATTTCGCGTGCCTGTGCTTCGAGCGCGGAGATGCGGTTGCCCACATCCGGATGGGTGGAGAACAGGTTGTCCATCTTACCGCCCGCCAGCGGATTGACGATATACATGTGGGCGAGGGCAGGGGTGCGCCGCGCCCGCACATTGGGCGTACGCTGCGCGAGCCGCGAAATCTTCTCCAGCGCTCCCGCGAGCGCCAGC
Source organism: uncultured Devosiaceae bacterium (assembly GCA_964572555.1). Lineage (GTDB taxonomy): Bacteria > Pseudomonadota > Alphaproteobacteria > Rhizobiales > Devosiaceae > CAZNHG01. The sequence continues at coordinate 7,019 of CAZNHG010000144.1, forward strand.
GGATCGCCGCAGATCTCGCCGCCGTCCTTGTCCGCCTCGTATTCGCGCACGCGGCTGACGGCCATCTGCACCATCATCGCGGCCAGGGGCGCAATGATGATCATGGCGATCATGCCGACCGGCCCCAGCGGGCTGTTGGAGTCGCGCCCGCCGAAGAAGAAGCCGAACTGCGCCAGCATGGAGATGGCACCCGCGAGCGTCGCGGTGATCGTCATGGTAAGCGTGTCGCGGCTGCGGATATGCGCGAGTTCGTGCGCCATGACCCCGGCGACCTCGTCCATGTCGAGATGCTGCATCAGCCCCGTCGAGATCGCCACCGCGGCATTCTCCGGATTGCGTCCGGTCGCGAAGGCGTTGGGCTGGTCCGAGTGGATGAGATAGATGCGCGGCGTCGGAATGCCGGCGCGCTGCGCCAGGTTCTCGACGAGATCGTGGAGCTGCGGCGCGCGGCGGCGCGAGACCGGCTCGGCGTTCTGCAGCTTGAGAACCATCTGGTCGGCGTTCCAGTAGGCGAAGGCATTCATCGCCACGGACACGCCGAGCGCCAGGATCATGCCGACCTGACCGCCGACGATATAGCCCACGCCCATGAAAAGGGCGGTCATCACCGCCAGAAGAACCGTTGTCTTGAGTGCGTTCACCATTTCCAACGCCACGTGAAACTGTTGCAAGTGCATTTATGATGGTGTCTGATCGGGGCGGAAACAAGGGCTCCGAAGCCCCT
>CAZNHG010000145.1:0-7707 GCA_964572555.1 uncultured Devosiaceae bacterium
CCCGCCCGCGCCAAAGGCCCCCGTCGGAAGCACGTTGTCGCTCGATGCGCCCCTGACGGGCCCGGTCGGCGGACCGCCGTCGGGTCGGGTGCCGAAATTTTTGACCAAGTGTTCAAAAACCGGCGTTTTTCCTCTTGCCTGCTCAGCGTTTGCACGTTTCAATTCATGCCCATCGTGCCCGGGGTGTTCCTCCGGCAGCCGGCGCTGCCACCCCGATGCGAAGACAGGGAGTACACATAATGAAATTTGAAACGCTTTCCAGAAAGCTCGGTGCCCTTGCGGGCGGTGTGGCGCTCGGCGCCCTGGCCGCCGGAGGCGCACTCGCCGAGCCGGCGATCATCTACGATCTCGGCGGCAAATTCGACAAGTCTTTCAACGAAGCGGCCTTCAACGGTGCCGAGGCCTGGGCCGAGGAAGCCGGCGGGGATTATCTCGATTTCGAACTGCAGAACGACGCACAGCGCGAACAGGCCCTGCGCCGTTTTGCCGGCCAGGGCGCACAGCCCATCGTGATGGCCGGCTTCTCCTGGGCCTCCGCGCTCGAGGCTGTCGCGCCTGAATTTCCCGACACCAATTTCGTGGTGATCGACACCGTCGTCGACCAGCCCAACGTGCAATCGATCATGTTCGATGAGCACACCGGTTCCTTCCTGGTGGGCGCTCTTGCGGCCATGAAGAGCGAAACCGGCACGCTCGCCTTCGTCGGCGGAATGGATGTGCCGCTCATTCACCGCTTCTATTGCGGTTATGCCGAGGGCGTGACCCACGTTAACGAAGATGCCGAACTCATCGAGAACTATACCGGCACCACTCCGGCCGCCTGGAACGATCCCGTCACCGCGGGCGAATTGACACAGGCCGCCATCGACAGCGGTGCCGACGTCATCTTCGCGGCCGCGGGCGGTTCGGGTCTCGGCGTGTTGCAGACCGCGGCGGACAACGACGTCTATTCGATCGGCGTCGACTCCAACCAGAACTACCTGCATCCCGGCTCGGTTCTGACCTCCATGGTCAAGCGCGTCGATGTTGCCGTGCAGACGGCCTTCACCGAGGCGGCTTCGGACGACACCTTCCAGCCGGGCCGGATCGACCTCGGCCTCGAGGAGAACGGCGTGGGCTATGCTCTCGACGAGCACAACGAGGATTTGATCACCGAGGAGATGAAGACCCAGGTCGAGGAGTACAAGCAGGCGATCATCGACGGTGAGATCGAAGTGCACGACTACTACACCGACAACGCCTGCCCGGTGGGCTGATCGTAGCGGACCGGACGCAACATGACTGACGTGAGTCATTCGCACCAGCAGCGGCCCGAGCGGGCCGCTGCTTCAGAATGGGCGATCGAACTTTCCGGCATCAACAAGCACTTCGGCCCTGTTCATGCGAACAAGGACATCGATCTGCGCGTGCGCCGTGGAACGGTGCACGGCATCGTCGGGGAGAACGGTGCCGGCAAGTCGACGCTGATGTCGATTCTTTACGGGTTCTACACCGCCGATTCCGGTGAAATCCGTGTCAATGGCGAACGGCACGCCATTACCGATTCCCGCCACGCCCTCGAGCTGGGCGTCGGCATGGTTCACCAGCACTTCATGCTCGTGGACAACATGACGGTCCTCGAAAACGTGGTCATGGGTGCCGAGGACAGCCCGCTTCTCAACAAGACGCTGACGCGCGCCCGCTCCGAGTTGATCAAGCTCGGCGAGGAATACAACCTGCAGGTCGACCCCGACGCGATCATCGAGAACATCTCGGTGGGCCAGCAGCAGCGCGTCGAAATCCTCAAGGCGCTGTTCCGTGGCGCCGACGTTCTCATTCTCGATGAGCCCACCGGCGTTCTCACGCCCGCCGAGGCGGACCACCTGTTCCGCGTGCTCGAGACCCTGCGCGCCGAGGGCAAGACGATCATCCTGATCACCCACAAGCTGCGCGAGATCATGGCGATCACCGACAGCGTTTCGGTGATGCGCGCCGGCGAGATGGTCGACACGCTCAAGACCGCCGACACCACGCCCGAAAAGATCGCCGAACTCATGGTGGGACGCCGCGTGCTCCTGCGGGTCGAGAAGGGGCCGGCCAATCCCGGTGACGTCGTGCTCGAGGTCGATAACCTCAAGGTCGCCGACCGCATGGGCGTCGAACGCGTCAAGGGCTTGAGCTTCTCCGTGCGCGCTGGCGAGATCGTGGGCATTGCCGGCGTGGCGGGTAACGGGCAAAGCGAGTTGCTCGAGGCCGTGTCCGGCATATCGGACCCCAAGTCCGGCGCCATCAGGATCAACGGCAACGCCCTCGATATCAAGGGCGATGACGGCGCCGCCCGGGCCCGATGGGCCGGCATGGCGCATGTGCCCGAGGACCGGCACCGGATGGGACTGGTGACCACGTTCGAGGAGTGGGAGAATTCGATCCTGGGCTATCACGACTATTCCGACTACGGGAAAGGTCAGCTCCTCGACATCAAAAAGGCGCGCGAGGAAGCCGAGCGCCGCCTGGAGATGTACGACATCCGTCCCAGGAACTGCCGGCTCAGGACCGCGAATTTCTCCGGCGGCAACCAGCAGAAGATCGTTCTGGCCCGCGAAATGGACCGTGAACTCGAGGTGCTCGTGGTCGGCCAGCCCACGCGCGGCGTCGACATCGGCGCCATCGAGTTCATCCACAATCAGATCATCAAGATGCGCGATGCCGGCAAGGCGATCCTTCTCGTCTCGGTCGAACTCGACGAGATCCGTTCGCTCTCCGACCGCATCCTTGTGATGTTCGACGGCGCGCTTGTTGGCGAGGCCGATCCCGAAACCGCATCCGAGAAGGAGCTGGGCCTGATGATGGCCGGTGCCAACGAAGACGCGGAGGCCGCTGAATGAGCGCTCGCCGTCCGCTGCCCAGATGGGCCGATATCGCCCTTCTGCCGGCGATCAACCTTGCCATGGCGTTCCTGATCTCCGGCCTCGTCGTCCTGATGATCGGCGAGAACCCGCTGCGCGCCGTCCAGATCATCATCTACGGTGCCTTCGGTTACGGAAACGGGATCGGCTATACGCTGTACTATGCCACCAATTTCGTTTTCACCGGCCTCGCATTCGCCATCGCGGCCCATGCGGGGCTGTTCAATATCGGGGCGAACGGGCAGGCCTATGTCGCCGGGCTCGGTGCCATTATCGTCGCTCTGGCGCTCGACCAGACGCACTGGCTCATCGCCATGCCCGCGGCCATGATCGCCGCGGGTGCCTTCGGCGGCGTGTGGGCGCTCATCCCCGGTTACCTGCAGGCCAAGCGCGGCAGCCACGTGGTGATCACCACGATCATGTTCAACTTCATCGCCTCGGCGCTGATGGTCTACATGATCAACCGCGTCCTCAAGCCCGACACCGTGATGGCCCCGGAATCGGCCACCCTCGATGCGGGCGGGCGCGTGCCGCGGTTGACCGAGTTCTTTCCTTTCTTCGGGTACTCCCCGGTCAATCTGTCGATCGTCGTCGCCATCGCCATGCTGGTCGCCGCCTATATCCTGATCTGGCGCACCAAGCTGGGGTATTCGCTGCGCACGCTGGGGCAGAATCCCACGGCCTCGCGCTATGCGGGCATGTCCAATTCACGCCTGATCATGATCGCCATGACCCTGTCGGGCGCCTGCGCTGGCATGGTCGCGATCAACGAGGTGATGGGCGTGCAGAACCGGCTGGTGCTCGATTTCGTCTCCGACGCCGGATTCGTCGGCATCGCGGTGGCGCTGATCGGGCGCAACCATCCCATCGGCATCGGCCTGGCGGCCGTCCTGTTCGGTGCCCTCTACCAGGGCGGGCAGGAGCTGCAGTTCGTCATGCCTGCGGTCACCAGCCAGATGATCGAGGTCATCCAGGCGCTGATCATCCTGTTCACCGGCGCCATGGAGGGGTTGTTCCGCCCCGCCCTCGAACGCGGCTTCGTCCTGCTCTCGGTGGAGCAGAAGGCCGAGGCCGTCGAGCGCTCAACAGCGGATTCGGAGAGCTAGATCATGGATTCGGTTCTGCTTCTTTCCATGCTTGACGCGACCATCCGGCTCTCCACGCCGCTGCTTCTGGCCGCGCTAGCCGGTCTCTATTCCGAGCGCTCGGGCATTTTCGACATCGGGCTCGAGGGCAAGATGCTCGCCGCCGCCTTCGCCGCGGCGGCGGTGGCCGCGGTCACGCACAATCCCTGGCTGGGCGTGCTCGCCGGCATGTCGGTCTCGGTGATGACGGCCCTCATACAGGGCTTTGCCTCGATCACCCTCAAGGGTAATCAGATGATCGCCGGTGTCGCCATCAACATGCTGGCCGCCGGCATGACGACGTTCCTCGGCGAGACGTGGTGGAGCCAGGGCGGGCGCACGCCCCAGCTCAACCAGGGTGGACGTTTCCCCGCGATCGATCTGCCCTTCGCCCAACAGCTCGACGGCATCCCTGTCCTTGGACCTTTGTACAGCGACGTGATCTCGGGACACTACATCCTCGTGTACATCGCCTTCCTGGCGGTGCCGGTCACCGCCTTCGTCCTGTTCCGCACCCGCTTCGGCCTGCGCCTGCGCGCGGTGGGCGAGAACCCCAAGGCCGTCGATACCGCCGGTATCTCGGTGACGCTGATGCGCTATCGCGCCGTCTTCATCACGGGGCTCCTGACCGGGCTGTCGGGCTCGTATTTCTCGATCGCCCAGGGCTCCGGATTCGGCAACGAGATGACCGCCGGCAAGGGCTTCATCGCGCTGGCCGCGCTGATCTTCTCGAAGTGGCGTCCGGTGCCGGTCATGTTCACCTGCCTGTTGTTCGGCTTCCTCGACGCGTTGCAGATCCGCATGCAGGGTGTGAGGCTGCCCGTGCTCGGCGAGGTGCCGGTCCAGGCTATCCAGGCGCTGCCCTACGTGCTCACGGTCGTGCTGCTCGCCGGCTTCATCGGCAAGGCGGTCGGCCCCAAGGCCGGCGGCGTGCCTTACGTCAAGGAACGCTGACGCCTGAACAAGCTTGCCCCCCGGCCGTGATGCCGGGGCGATGTCGGCCCTGCCGGGAGGAAACATGGACGCGACGGATCAAAAGCTCTTCGAGGCGGCCGAGAGAGTGCGGCGCAACGCGCACGTGCCCTATTCGCGCTATCCCGTCGGCGCGGCGATCCTTGCGGACGACGGTGAAATCTATGCCGGCTGCAACATCGAGAACGCCGCCTATCCCAACGGCAACTGCGCGGAGGCCTCGGCCATTGCCGCGATGATCGGGGCGGGCGCGAAACGCATCCGGCGCATCTACATCACCGGCAATGGCATCGATCCCGTCACCCCGTGCGGCGGTTGCCGCCAGCGTATCCGCGAATTCGCCGATCCCGACGCAACCATTGTCTGCCACGGGGTCGAGGGCACGCCCCTCGTTACGACGCTGGACGCGCTATTGCCCCATTCCTTCGGACCCGACCATCTGGACGACGCCCAATGAGCACCGCAGCCCTCAACGTCATTCGCAGCCACACCGGCGACGAGGCCGAGATCGACGCCGCCATGATCCTCGGCTCCGGCCTGTCGGAGCTTGCCGACATGCTCGCCGATGCCGTGCGTATTCCCTATGCCGATCTCGACGGCTTTCCCGGCGGCGAGGTGTCCGGCCACGGGCGCGACCTCGTCATCGGCACGCTGGCGGGCAAGCGCCTCGCCATTCTGACGGGCCGCGAACACTACTACGAGCACGGCGATGCCGCCGCCATGCGCCCTGCGCTCGAAACGATCGCCGCCCTCGGCGCAAGGACATTGCTTCTCACCAATTCCGCCGGTTCGCTCGACGAGAGCGTGCCGCCGGGCGAATTGATGATGCTGTCCGATCACATCAACTACGCCGGCATGAACCCGCTGATCGGCGAACCCACTGACCGCCGCTTTGTGAACATGGTCGATTGCTACGATCCTGAGTTGCGCGGGGCCGCCGGGCTGTGCGCGGGCCGGCTCGGGATCGCTTTGAAGCAGGGCGTTTACCTGTGGTATTCTGGGCCGTCCTTCGAGACGGTTGCGGAAATCCGCATGGCGATAACGCTCGGCGCCAATGCCGTCGGCATGTCGACCGTTCCCGAGGTGATCGTCGCCCGCATGCTCGGCCTGAAGGTCTGGGCCTGCTCCTCGATCACCAATATGGGTGCGGGGCTGAGTGACGAGGCGATCTCGCACGAGCACACCAAGACCATGGCCACGCAGGGTGCGGACAAGTTGAAGCGCCTCGTTCCGGCGTTTGTGGAGGAGATATGACCCTCAAGGTGATCGACACCCCCGCCGCCGAGCAGGGGCACACGCGCAATCCCGGCTTCCCGCTCGATCTCGACTGGGTCGAGCGCGTCGCCATGAACCGCTCGGCGCTGGAGCGTCGCGCCGGCACCATCGGCGCGCGCCGCACCGTCAAGAAGCAGTGGCAGGCCGCCTGGCTACTGCGCGCCATCACCCTGATCGACCTGACCACGCTCAATTCCGACGACACGCCGGGCCGCGTGGAACGCCTGTGCGCCAAGGCACGCAATCCCGTGCGCCGCGACATTCTCGAGGCGCTGGGCGCCGAAGGTCTCGACATCAAACCCGGCGCGGTGTGTGTCTACCACGCCTTCGTCGAGACGGCCGTGCGCGCGCTCAAGGGCTCGGGCATCCCCGTCGCCGCCGTCTCCACCGCCTTCCCGCACGGCCTGGCGCCCATGGAATCGCGGCTCGCCGAGATCGAGGCGTCCGTCAAGGCCGGCGCGAAGGAAATCGACGTGGTCATCGAGCGCGGCATGGTGCTCACCGGCGACTGGCAGGGCCTTTACGACCAGGTGAGCGCCTTCCGCCGCGCCTGCGGCGATGCGCACATCAAGACGATCCTGGGCACGGGCGAGTTGGCGACCCTTACCAACGTCGCCAAGGCGTCGCTGGTGTGCATGCTCGCGGGTGCCGATTTCATCAAGACCTCGACCGGCAAGGAAAAGGTCAACGCCGACCTCAAGACCTCTCTGGCGATGATCCGCATGATCCGCTGGTTCCACGAGCAAACCGGTATCGAGATCGGCTACAAGCCCGCCGGCGGCATTTCGGGCGCCAAGGATGCGCTCACCTACATGGCGCTGATGAAGGACGAACTTGGCACGCACTGGCTGCAGCCGCACCTGTTCCGGTTCGGCGCCTCCTCGCTTCTGACCGACATCGAGCGTCAGCTCGAACACAACGCGACCGGCCGGTACGCGGCGGACTACCGCCAGCCGATGGTCTAGGGGACGCATACCATGAACGAGATCACGCAGATTTTCGAAAGCCTCGACTACGGTCCCGCCCCGGAAGGCGCGGCCCCGGCCCAGCTCTGGCTCGACAGCCATGGCCGCAAGTTCGGCCATTTCATCGACGGCGCCTTCACCAGGCCGGGCAAGACGTTCAAATCCGAGAACCCGGCGAACGGCGAAAGGCTTGCCGATATCACAAACGGCTCGAAGGCCGATGTCGACAAGGCGGTCAAGGCCGCTCGCGCCGCCTTTCCGGGCTGGAGCGGCCTGTCGGGGTATGAACGCGCGCGGCACCTCTATGCCATCGCCCGGCTGATCCAGAAGGAATCGCGCCTGTTCGCGGTGCTCGAGTCCCTGGATAACGGCAAGCCCATCCGCGAAAGCCGTGACGCCGATATCCCGCTCGTCGCCCGGCACTTCTACCACCACGCCGGCTGGGCCCAGCATTGCGAGCGCGAATTCCCCGGCACCACCGCCTAT
>CAZNHG010000146.1:0-7644 GCA_964572555.1 uncultured Devosiaceae bacterium
GGCACGCGCGTCGCCGTCATCGGCGGCGGGTTCATCGGCCTCGAGATCGCCGCCTCCGCCCGGGCCCGCGAGGCGAGGGTGACAGTCGTCGAGGCGCTTCCCCGGCTGCTCTCACGGGTTGTCCCTGCCGAGATTGCCGCAAGCGTCGCCGCGCGCCACGCCGGCGCGGGCGTCGAGATCGTCTGCGGCACCGCTCTCACGGCAATCGAGGAGACCGGCAGCGAAGCGGTGGTGCATCTCGAGGGCGGCGGACTCGCCGCCGATCTCGTCATCATCGGCATCGGCGCGGAACCGGAGATCGGCCTCGCCGCCGCGGCAGGGCTCGCCTGCGCCAACGGCATCGCTGTCGACCGGTACATGCGCACCTCCGATCCGGCCATTTTCGCGGCCGGCGACTGCTGCTCCTTCCCGCTGGCCATCTATGACGATCGCCGCGTGCGCCTCGAAAGCTGGCGCAGCGCCCAGGAGCAGGGCGCGCTGGCCGCCGCCAACATCGCGGGCGCCGAGACGCCGCATACCGCGATCCCGTGGTTCTGGTCCGACCAGTACGACATGACCCTGCAGATCGCCGGCCTGCCCGACGAGGGCGACACCACCGTCCGGCGCGATCTCGCGGATGGCGCCTATATCCTGTTCCACCTCAAGAGCGATGGCCGGCTGGTCGCCGCCAGCGGCATCGGGCCCGGCAATGCCGTGGCGAAAGACATCCGCGTCGCCGAAATGCTCATCGCCCGCCGGGCGCATCCCGGGACCGGCCAACTGACCACGCCCGATTTCAAACTCAAGAAACTGCTGGCCGCCTGACCGGTCCGGCTCACAAGGGAGGCTCCCATGACAGCGCAACGGCCAACGGTTGCCGATCTGCGGTCGCTCAAGGGCCGGCGCCAGCTCACCATGCTGCGCGTCGAAACGCTCGACGAAGCCGAGGCCGCCCAGCGCGCCGGTATCGATGCCGTCTCCGTGCCGCCCGCGCTGGTCGCCAATGCGGCCTTTCGTGACGCCGCCCCGGCGGTCTTCGCCATTCCCGGCCTCGAATACGGCGATTTCGTCACCGCTGAGGATTACCTGCGGGCGGCATTCAAGGTGCTCAAGGCCGGTGCGGACGCGGTCTACTGCGCGGCGAGCCTCGACACTGTCCGCCGCCTCAGCGCCGAAGGCATCCCGGTGTGCGGGCATTCCGGGCTCATCCCCAGCCAGAACACATGGACCGGTGGATTCCGCGCCGTTGGCAAGACGGCTCAAAGCGCCCGGTTCGTCCTCGAGCAGGTCAAGGCGCTCGAGGAGGCCGGCGCCTTCATGGCCGAGATCGAGGTCGTTCCCGCCCCTGTTGCCGAGGCGATCTCGGCCCGCACCTCGCTCATCATGATGTCGATGGGCGCGGGCGCCGGGTGCGACGGGCAGTACCTGTTCGCCGCCGACGTTCTCGGCCAGAACCGCGGCCACGTCCCGCGCCACGCAAGGATCTACCGCAACTTCGCCGCCGAATACGACCGCCTGCAGGCCGAGCGTATCGCCGCCTTCGAAGAATACGCAGCCGATGTCGCCAGCGGGCACTATCCCGGCGCTCAGCACACTGTCGATATCGATTCCGAGGAGCTGGGCGCCTTTCTCGACGGCCTCGAATGAGGGGAACCCGCTTCGCCGGTCAGCATGGTCGCGAGCGCGATGCCGGCAAAAACCGTGAAGGCGGCGGGATAGCCGCTGGCACCGATCAGCGCCCCGGCCACCGGCGCCCCGGCAGCCTGGCCGAGCGCGATCATCAGGAAGGGCAGGCCCAGCCCGATGGCCGGCCGGTCCGGATAGACCCGCACGCCCCAGACGAGATAAACGCCGGTCAGCATGACATAGGCCGGTCCGAACACCGCTGCCGAGATCAGCACCGCCCCCATGCTTGCCGGAACGAGCGCCAGCATCATGATGGCCCCGGCGAGCACCCCGAGGGTTGCCCGGTGCACGATGTCGATTCCGAACCGCCGCACCAGATCGCCCGCAAAAGCACCGCCGATGCCGGTGACTCCGATCACGGCCCAGGCGAGCCCGGCTACATGCGGCGCGTGGTTGCCGCGCGCCACGATGACATCCCCGGCAAACGTCCAGTAGATGGCGCTCGCAAACCCCATCCCCGCCGCCGCCAGCAGAACGGGTACGGCACGCGGCCGCCGCTGGTGCCGCGCCGCGCAGGTTGTGCTCGGCCGGTCTGTCGTGACGCCCCTGGGCAGCCGCCCCGGCACGCGCATGGCAACCCACAATGTGACGATGGCCGCGCTCAGCGCGAACACTAGATAGGCAAGCCGCCACTCCCCCGCCAGCAGCAGGACGAACGGTCCCGTAACGGCCACGCCGATGCTGCTGCCGCTGTTGATCACCGTGTTGGCACGGGGCTGTCCGGCCTCGGGAATCAGCCGGGTGACTGCATCGGCCATCGGAGGCGAGGCGAGCCCGGTGCTCATGCCTGCGAACAGCACGGCGGCCGCGAGCATGAGCTCATTGGCGCTGAAGGCGATCAGCCCGAGCCCGGCCGTTGCGACGAGACCCGCGGCGACTGCGAGAAGACGCGGACCGAGGCGTTCGACGAGCGCCGCGCTGAGAAGGATGGCCGAGCAATACCCCACATAGGATCCGCCGCCGATTACCCCGGCCAGTGCCGGATCGACCCCGACATCGGCACGAATCTGGGGCAGAAACAGGCCGAAGGAAAAGCGGGCAAGCCCGTAGCTCACGGCAATCAGCGCGAGCCCCGGCGCGATCAGGCGCAGCTGGGAGGACATGTTCGCCTCGTTCATGACGTGTGTGCGGTTGTCAGAAGCGCTTGTGCTGCCGCCCGCGCCTGCTGAGTCGCCTCGCGGGGTGTGAGTACCTGCGCGAAGGCGGTCGCCCCGTCCATCAGCATCACGAGCTGCGTCGCCAGGCCGGGTGGCCCCGCAAGGCCCTCATCGGCCAGGAGCGCCTCGAAATAGGCGAGCAGCTCCCGCTTGTGGCCGGTCGCGGTCCCGGCGATCTCGGGCGAGTGCTGCGCGTACTCACCCAGCGCCTTCATGAACAGGCATCCGTGCCGCCCGGCCGTTTCGAGCCATTTCTCCTGCGCGTCGAATATCGCGAGAATCCGCGTGGCCCCCTGGCCGGCCGCAGCATCCGATGCTTGCGTAAGAGCCGCCCAGTAGGCATCGCCGCGCCGCTTCATCACCGCAAGCACCAGTGCGTCCTTCGAGGGGTAGTGGTTGTACAGCGTCATGCGCGCAACGCCGGCTTCGGCGACGACCCGGTCGATGCCGGTGGCGTGGAACCCGTCACGGTAGAACAGCCGCTCGGCGGTTTCGAGAAGGTGCTGCTGCTTGGCCGACATGGCGCTCTCATTAGATAGAACGATCTGTCTATTTTTATGGCGCATCGACGCCCGCCTGTCAAGCGACGTCCCCATCCGGTCTGTGGCCGAAACGCCACGCGGCGCGGCAACCGGCCGGTGCCCCGCTTGCCGGCGGGCCCGCTTGATTGCATAGTGCGCTTCTTCACCCCGTTCGCCGTGGGAGGGCGCAATGAAAACGATCATGTCCAATCGAAAGGCAGTTTCCGTGCAACAGGACATGAATCGTCATGCAGTCCCAGTTCCCCCCGGCGCGCGCAAAGGGTGTCTCGCGCCTTAGCAAACATCTCGCAAAACACCGCAAATCCCGTTCCGGCCCGGACAAAGCCGCGTCAGCGCGGCGGCTGAATCGCGTCCGCAAGTTCGCGGGTTACTACCGCCCGCACCTGCCGCTTCTTCTGGCGGATCTCGCCTGCGCGCTCCTTGTCGCGGCAACGGCCATCGCCCTGCCGCTGTGTGCCAACTACGTCACCACGCGCCTTCTCGCCCTGCCCGATACTCCCGGCGCCATCGGCCAGATCTACACGATGGGTGCGGTGATGCTCGGCATTCTCGCCGTGCAGGTGCTCGCCGTGTTCGTCGTCGACTATCAGGGGCACGTCATGGGTGCCCGCATCGAGGGGGCGGTGCGCAAGGAGCTCTTCGAGCACTGCCAGATGCTCTCCTTCGGTTTCTACGACCGCCAGCGTGTCGGCCAGCTCATGAGCCGGATCACCAACGACTCCCTGTGGTTGGGCGAATTGTTCCACCACGGGCCCGAGGACCTTTCCATCGCCGTCCTGAAATTCGCCGGGGCGATGATCGTGCTCATGGTCATCGATCCGGTGCTGGCTGGGATCATCGCGGCGCTGACCCCGTTCGCGTTCGCCTATGCCCTGCATTTCAACGCGCGCATGGGCCGCGCCCTGCAGCGCAGCAAGGAGCAGATCGCCAGCGTCAACGAGCGCGTCGAGGATGCCCTTGCCGGCATCCGTGTCGTCCAGTCCTTCGCCAACGAACGTCTCGAGACCGAGCGGTTCGATGCCGAGAACGCCCGCTTCCTCGAAAGCCGCAGGGACGGTTATCGCAGCGAGGCGTGGTTCTCCGTGGGCACCGAGACCTTCGCCCAACTCGTTATCGTGCTGGTCATCGTCGGCGGCGCGGTTCGTATCCTGACCGCGGACCTCTCGGTCGCCGACATGCTCACCTTCCTCTTGTGCGTGGGCGTGCTCGTCGACCCCATTCAGCGCCTGACCAATTTCGTCCGGCTCTGGCAAGAAGGTTACACCGGGTTCGTGCGGGCCATGGACCTGCTGGATATCGCTCCCGACATCACCGACCGCCCCGGCGCCACCCCGCTCGGCGACGTGCGGGGCGCCATTGCCTTTAACGACGTCGGCTTTGGCTACGAGCAGGAAGGCAGGCCGGTTTTCGACGGGCTTTCGCTTGCTATCGAGCCGGGCGAATGCGTTGCGCTGGTTGGCGCTTCCGGTGTGGGCAAGAGCACCCTGTGCGCGCTGATCCCGCGCTTTTACGATGTCACGGCGGGAGCGATCACCTTCGACGGGCGGGACGTGCGCGAAGTCACCCTGAAATCCCTGAGAAGCAGCATCGGTGTCGTGCAGCAGGATGTCTATCTGTTCAGCGGCACGGTCGCCGAGAACCTGCGCTACGGCCGGCCCGGGGCGAGCGATGCCGACGTCGTCGCGGCGGCGAAGGCGGCCAACGCGCACGGCTTCATCTCGGCCCTGCCCAACGGCTACGCCACCGATATCGGCCAGCGCGGCGTCAAGCTGTCGGGCGGGCAGAAACAGCGCCTGACCATCGCCCGCGCCTTCCTCAAGAACCCGGTGGTCCTGATCTTCGACGAGGCGACCAGCGCCCTCGACAACGAAAGCGAACGGGCGGTGCAGCAGGCCCTGTTCGAACTCGCCAGGGGCCGGACAACGCTGATCATCGCCCACCGCCTGTCCACGGTGCGCCACGCCGACCGGATTCTCGTTCTCACCGAAGACGGCGTTGGCGAGCAGGGCACCCACGAGGAGCTGATGGCGGCGGATGGCCTCTATGCCGGCCTCAACAGGGTGCAGGCGAGCATCTGAGACATGCGCGGCGGCGTGTACGCCGGAGATCGCCCGCACGTCGCCGGTCAGCCTACCAGGATGCATGCCCCGCCACGTCGCCGGCCGGGATGTCGTCCCAGCCATGGGGGTCCTGCCGCGGCAGGCCCCATTCGCGCCCGGCATCGGCCAGAAGGCACCACAGATAGTCCGCGTGCGAGCGCCGGGTGAACACGCGGAACGCCGGGCCATCCCCGCTCTCGCGCAGCCACAGCCAGACATTGGCCTTGGCGGCGTTGGTCGCCGCGGCGGTGCCCGGCGTGAAGGCCCGCGGATGCAGGTCGAGCGTGATGAGTTTCGACAGGAGTTGCCAGGCCATCTCGCCGCCCACATCGATGGCCGTGTAATAGTCGGAGATATCGGTGAGCTGGTGGTGGATGCCGGCCAGCGCCGCATCCAGGCCGGTCTTGACGGGCATCTCCCCGCCGGGAGCGGTGACGATGATCCATTCGTCCGGCCCGATCCAGAGAACGGACACGGACTCCGTAGTCGCCGTCGTCCCCGCGACCAGGGGCAGGTCCGTTCCGAGCACATGCGCGGCGGCGTTGCCGATTCTGTCGATCGCCCCGCGCAGGGACATAAGGCCGAGGAACGGCATCTCCCTCAACCACGCGGCATCGCCGGCGGCGAGCGGGGCGCGATGATCGAGCGGAGACGTGGCGAAGGGGGCGGTCATGATGCGGCCTCCGTCTCCGCGAGAAAGTTGTGGCTGGTGATCCGGGCCGGGCGCGGTTGCCCGTGCCGGGTTGTGACGTGAACCGTCTCGCCCATCCGGTTCCGCCCGCCCGCGATCAGGGCGTAGGCGATGGCGCGGCCGAGATTGGGGCTGAAATAGGATGAGGTGACATGCCCCAGCATCGGCGTGCGCGGCGCCTGCTCGTGCGGCGTCGCGATCACCTGGGCGCCTTCGGGGATGACATAGTCCTGGTCCTCGGCGACAAGGCCGACGAGCTGGCGCCGGTCGTCGCGGTCCGTATCGCTGCGCGACAGCGAGCGCTTGCCCACGAAATCCGCCTTCCTCTTCACCGCCCAGTCCATCCCCAGATCGATCGGGGTGACGGTGCCGTCGGTCTCCTGCCCGGCGATGATGAAGCCGGATTCGGCACGCAGCAGGTGCATGCCCTCGGTTCCATAAGGGGTCAAGCCGTGCCGGGCGCCCCCGGCCATCACCTCGCGCCACAGCCACAGCCCGTACCGGGCGGGAATGTTGATCTCGTAGGTGACCTCGCCGGTAAACGAGATGCGGAACACCCGCACCGGAACGCCCGAAACGTGCCCGTCGCGCCAGGTCATGAACGGGAAGGTGTCGGGGTCGGGATCGATGTCGTCGAACAGCTCCGCAACGATGGCGGTGCTGTTGGGCCCGCAGATCGAGGCGACCGCCCATTGCTCGGTCACCGAGGTCATATAGACCTCGAGATCGGGCCACTCCGTCTGGTGATAGGTCTCCAGCCAGTCGAGAACGCCCGCTGCGCCGCCGGTCGTGGTCGTCATGTGGAAGTGATCGTCGGCGAGACAGGCGGTCACCCCGTCGTCGAACACCATGCCGTCCTCGTTGATCATCAGCCCGTAGCGGCAGCGGCCGGGTTCGAGCTTGAGCCAGGCATTGGTGTAGATGCGGTTGAGGAATTCGCGCGCGTCCGGGCCGCGAATGGCGATCTTGCCCAGCGTCGAGGCGTCGAGCACGCCCGCCGTGGTGCGCGCCGCCCGGCACTCGCGCTGCAGGGCCTGGTCGAAACTCTCATCGCCTTGCGGATAAACGCGCGCGCGCAGCCAGTCGCCGACGATCTCGAAGGTGGCGCCCGCCTCGGCCTGCGCAGCATGCATGGCCGTCGTGCGGCACGGGTGAAAGTTCCCGCCCACGTGCTGGCCGGCCACGGCTCCGAAGGTGACGGGCCTGAAGGGCGGGCGATAGGTCGTCACCCCCACCTCCGGCACGGGAATGTCGAGAATCTCGGAGAGAACGCCGAAGCCGTTGATGCTGGACGTCTTGCCCTGATCGGTTCCCATGCCGAGCGTCGTGTAGCGCTTGGCGTGTTCGACCGAGGTGAAGCCCTCGGTCACCACCGTCCACAGCGTTCCCTCGTGATAGTGGTAGTCGGCGGCGTAGCCACCGAGGGTGGCGTGATCGACCAGGCAGCCCTCGGCCGCCGGCGTCGTTCCGGTGGAGATCCGCTCGAGACA
>CAZNHG010000147.1:0-4827 GCA_964572555.1 uncultured Devosiaceae bacterium
ATGATGCGCGGCACCTTCGCCAATATCCGCATCAAGAACCAGATGGTGCCCGGCGTCGAGGGCGGCTTCACCAAGGGACCGGACGGCACGCAGATGCCGATCTACGACGCGGCCATGGCCTATGCCGAAAAGAACACCCCGCTGGTGATCTTCGCGGGCAAGGAATACGGCACGGGCTCGTCGCGCGACTGGGCGGCCAAGGGCACGCGCCTGCTGGGCGTGCGCGCGGTGATCGCAGAGAGCTTCGAGCGCATCCACCGGTCCAATCTCGTGGGTATGGGGGTGCTGCCGCTGCAGTTCGCCGAGGGCACGAGCTGGGAAGGCCTGGGGCTGACCGGCGACGAGAGCGTCGATATCGCGGGGATCGCCGAGATCAAGCCGCGCGCCACCGTGATGGTGACCATCAAGCGGCCGGACGGCTCCACCGTCGAGGCGGAGACGCTGTGCCGGATCGATACCGAGAACGAGCTCGACTACTACAACCAGGGCGGCATTCTGCACTACGTGCTGCGCAGCCTGGCCGCCGCCGCGTAGGCAGCGCGCCACGGAGCAATGATCGGGGCGGTCCCGCGGGGCCGCCCTTTTTTCGTGCGGAGTCAGGCGGCCCGGGCGCTCTCGGTCAGGCGAACCGTATCGCGTCCCGATTCCTTGGCGCGGTAGAGGGCCTTGTCGGCAATGACCAGGGCGGCTTCGAGGTCGCGCGGGGCGTCCGGACCGGCGGGGCAGATGCCGGCGCTGACCGTGCAGCTCACGGACGTGCCGTCGACGGCGAAGCTCTCGGCGGCGAAGCGCTGGCGCACGCGTTCGGCG
This sequence comes from uncultured Devosiaceae bacterium, assembly GCA_964572555.1. Taxonomy (GTDB): domain Bacteria; phylum Pseudomonadota; class Alphaproteobacteria; order Rhizobiales; family Devosiaceae; genus CAZNHG01. The sequence continues at coordinate 811 of CAZNHG010000147.1, forward strand.
ATGGCGAGAGCGGCGGTGCCCGGCGTACCTGGCAAAACGACCGCGAATTCCTCCCCGCCTATACGTGTGGCCGTATCGCTCGTGCGCAGGACCTGGCCGCAGATCTCGACGAAGCGCACCAGCACACGATCGCCGGCGCCGTGGCCGTAACGATCGTTGATCTGCTTGAAATGGTCGAGGTCGAACGCGATCACCGAGGTGCCGACGGGAAGGCCGGCGCCGCCGCCGTAGCGTTCGAACAGGGCGCGGCGGTTAAGAACGCCGGTGAGCGCATCGGTCATCGCCGCGTCGCGGTGACGCTTGACGAGGCGCTGGTGATTGAGCCCGATGGTCAGCGCGCCGATACCGGAGATGGCGAGCACCGAGACGATAACGTTGAGCGATTCGGCCCAGTTGTTCGGCGCGCCGTCGAGGTGCAACGGCGTCTCGCGGACCAGCATTGCGGCACACAGGGCGAAGGAGAGGGCGAGGGCGGCATAGAGCGTGATCAGCACGGCGATCACGACAGGGCTTTCGCGCCGGCACATCCAGTATTCCCGCGCCATGGCGAGCAGATAGAGCGCGCACACGAGGTTGAGCACGATGAGCATGGTGCCGTCGTACCCGGCGGCCTGCAGCGCCGCCATGGGCACGAACGCCCCCGCGACGAGGATGGCGACGAGGTTCCTGTCGAGATAGCGGAAGCGATACTGACGGGCGGCGCCGACGCCGAGGGCCAGGCCGACGGCCAGGCACGTCGCGGCGAGGAAGCCGTAGAAACTGGCGTCGGTGCTCACGAATCCGGCGAAGCTGACCACGGCCAGGGCGACGCACAGTGCCGCGAGGCCGGCGGTGACCAGAAAGCCGCCGGTGCGGTCGGAAATCCACGAGACGATCAGGGTCAGGCTGACCGCGGCCGCCGCGACGCCGGCGGCGACCAGGAAGGAATCGTAATCGAGAAACATGCGCCATCCTCGTTCAGGGGCGCAAAATACCATCCCCGCGCGCCCGGCGGCACAAAGAGCATGAAGAGGGTTTCCAAAAGCCTTACCCCTCACAACGCGCGGGGGTGCGGGACATGCGAGAAAATGTTACCAGGCAAAGCCTGATTTCACCGGCATGTGACTGGTGCGTGTGAGTTCGCGCGCCTAAAACCGGGGGCATGAAAGTGCGTGGAATTCTCATCGGGGCGGCGCTTGGCTGCGCCGCGGCGACGGCGGTGATCGCCGACGAAATGCGGGAGCGGCCGAGTGCGGTCCTGGAGCTGTTCACCAGCCAGGGCTGTTCGTCCTGCCCGCCTGCCGACAAACTGCTGGCCGAATACGCGGCGCGCGAGGACATCGTGGCGCTCGCCTACCATGTGGATTACTGGGACTATATCGGCTGGGCCGACACGTTCGGCAGCTCGGCCAATTCCGACCTGCAGCGCGCCTATGCCCACGCCCAGCAGCAGGACCGCATCTACACCCCGCAGCTGATGATCAACGGTGTCACCGACGTCATCGGCTCGCGCCGGGGCGAGGTGGCGGAAGCGGTAGGGGATGCAGAGCTCCTGGTGCCGGTCGATCTGGAGGCGAGCGAAACCACGCTGGAGGTGTCGGTCGCGCCGCGGCCCGAACTGGCGGAGGCCATGGTGTGGCTGGTCACGTTCAGGTCGGGCGCCGACGTCGCCATCGAGCGCGGCGAGAATCGCGGGCGGACCCTGCGCTACGAACAGATCGTGACGGACCGCCAGATCCTGGGGATGTGGGACCCGGGGGAAGGGGCCTATATCAAGCTGCCACTGGCGGAAGTCCTCGGCGGCGAAAGCGACGGCGCCGCGGTGATCGTTCAGCGCGAGCGGAACGACCTGCCCGGCGAGATTCTCGGCGCGGCATCCTTCACGCGCGCCGCCGATTGATCCGGGTCATTGCCGCATACAAAAAAGCCCCGCAGGGGGATGCGGGACTTTGTGACTTTGGAGTAAGGGGGTGGCCGGCACCCTGGCTTCATGGTTTGGGGGCTCGATCAGCTCGGGTGCCGGCCTCTGGAGGCAATGGTTAATAGGTACCGGCGTAATCTGGCGCAAGTCGGGACAGATTGTGTCGGAATTGGGGTCATTTCTTGCAACTGGCCTGGAGTCCGGGGGTGTGACCTGTCGATGTGGACGGCCGGCGCGCCAAGGTTTTTTGCTTGCATCACCACGTCATGGCCGCGATCATGAGCCGGTGACAAGAGGCAAGGGATCGCCTGATTTGACCGAGCCGAACGCGCCTGAGGGGAGATCGCATGTCTCCCAGCTTCGTTCCAAACAGCCGGGCAGGAGTTTCGGGCCCGGCAAGACTCCTTCCATCGTGAGCTTCGACAGATCCGAGCTGTCCATGCTGCTCAACGTCTATGGCCGCAAGGTCGCCAATGGCGAGTGGCGCGATTATGCCATGGACATGCTGCGGGACAGGGCCCTGTTCTCCATCTACCGGCGGGCCTCGGAGCGCCCGCAGTTCGTGGTGGAGAAGAATCCGAAACTCAGGAACCGGCAGGGCCAGTACGTCGTTACCAATTTCGAGGGGCGCGTGCTCAAGCGCGGCCACGACCTCGACAAGGTTCTACGCGTGCTCGAGCCCGGCTTCGTCGTGGTGAAATAGCCGCGATGACGGCGGACGTCACGATCCGCCCCGCACGCCCCGACGATGCCGAGGCGATGAGCGAGGTGCTGTGCGCCTCGATCCGGACCCTGTGTGCGCCCGACCATCAGGACGACACCGAGGTCATCGATGCGTGGACGCGCAACAAGTCGCCGCGCGGCGTGCGCCAGTGGTTCGACAACCCGGACGTCAGCATCTTCGTCGCCCTGACGGGCACTGCGGTCGCCGGCGTGGGCGGGATTTCGGCCGACGGGCATGTGATCCTGAATTATGTCGCGCCCGATCATCGCTTCGAGGGTGTGAGCCGGGCCATGATGGCGCGGCTCGAATCCGAACTCGCCGGACGCGGCATCGCCGAGGCGCGGCTGACCAGCACGGCGACGGCGCACAGGTTCTACAAATCGATCGGCTGGTCGGATAGCGGTGCGCCCGAATCGGGGCGTGCGGTGACCGGCTATCCCATGAGCAAGCGGCTGGGGGCGGACAAGAGCGGCGCATGAAAAAGGCCGCGATCCTGCAGATCGCGGCCATGTTCTGAAAATCGAAGCTTCAGATCCTACGAGCACAGTTTTCCGGCCGAAGGCCGGGGCTCACTACTGCCTGTTGCCGAACAGATGCAGCAGCATCATGAACAGGTTGATGAAGTCGAGGTAGAGCCTGAGGGCGCCCATGATGGCCTTCTTGCTCATCACTTCGGCGCCGTCGCCCTCGTAGTACTCCTCCTTGATCTTCTGGGTGTCATAGGCCGTCAGGCCGACGAAGATCAGAACGCCGATCGCCGAGATGGCGAAGGCCAGCATCGAGGACGCGAGGAAGATGTTGACCACCGAGGCGATGATCAGGCCGATCAGGCCCATGAACAGGAACGAGCCCAGCCCGGTGAGGTCGCGCTTGGTCGTATAGCCGTAAAGGCTCATCGCGCCGAAGGTCGCGGCGGTGATGAAGAACACGCGCGCGATCGAGGTTCCGGTGTAGACCAGGAAAATCGAACTCAGCGACAGGCCCATGACCGCGGCGAAGCCCCAGAACGCGAGCTGGCTCGCCGAGGCACTCATCCGGTTGATGCCGAAGCTGAGCACCAGCACGAAGGCGAGCGGGGACAGCATGATCACCCACGCCAGCGGGCTGGTGTAAAGGATAACGCCGAACTGGGTCAGCATGGTGCCGTTGGGCGCCTGTGCCGCGGCAGCCGCGGACGAGTTGGCAACGGCCATCATGTTGGTGACATAGGCGACAAGGCCGGTGATGATGAGCCCCGCCCCCATGTAGTTGTAAACACGCAGCATGTAGCTGCGCAGACCCTCATCAATGGCGGCGGCAGAGCCGGTCCGCATTCCGACGGTCTGTCGATCGTATTCAGCCATGTTCGTTTCCCTTTGGATTGTACCGCGACGCGGTGTCCGGACGTGGTTTT
>CAZNHG010000147.1:4927-7620 GCA_964572555.1 uncultured Devosiaceae bacterium
CTAGCGGGTTGTTTGGACGCCAATATGGCGCTTGTCGGCATCGATTACAAGATATGCAGGCGCGGCGCGATGAATGACGGTCGCATGACGGTGAAAATGTGGTAGCGTTCTGATTCGGAAAGCACATTTGATCGGCTTTCCTGGTGTTCGAGGAGGGATTCATGCCCCGACTCTTTACCGGCCTCGAAATTCCGGCCGATGTGGGTTTCGCCCTGTCCCTCAAGCGCGGCGGTCTTTACGGCGCGCGATGGATCGACCCCGAGAATTATCACATCACATTGCGCTATATCGGGGACGTCGACCGTACGACGGCGCACGAGGTTGCCGGCGTGCTCGAGCGGTTCGGCCGGAACCCGCCGTTTACCGTCAGGCTCGATCAATTCGGTGTGTTTGGCGGCAAGAAACCGCGGGCACTCTATGCCGGGGTGGAGGTCAATTCCGAGCTTACACGCCTGCAGGCGGCGCAGGAGCGCGCCCTGCAGCAGATCGGGTTGCCGCCGGAGGGGCGCAGGTTCACCCCGCATGTCACGCTCGCCCGGCTCAAGGGCACGACGCCGGAGGACATAGCGCGCTTCATGGCGCAGGCCATGTGGTTCGAGCCGCTGCTGTTCAGGGTGGGGCGGTTCGTCCTCTACTCGTCGCGCGAATCGGTCGGGGGCGGGCCGTATGTGGTCGAGCAGGCCTACGACCTGGCGGCGTGACCGGGGTCACTCCTGCGTCGCGAGGGCGGCGATCAGCCCGTCGCTGGCCGTCTCGATGAGGTCGAGCATGGCATCGAACCCGTCATCGGCCCCGAAAAACGGGTCGGGAATCTCGTGCGGGGCGCGACCGGCGAATTCGCGGAACAGCCGGATGCGCCCGGCTCCGCTGACGCCCCGGGCGAGGTGCCGGAGCGTTTTCAGGTTGTGCCTGTCCATGGCGAGCAGGTAGTTGAAAGCGGTGACATCGGCCGCGGTCACCTGGCGCGCGCGGATGCCGGAGAGGTCGTAGCCGCGCCGGGCCGCGGCGGCGATGGCGCGCCGGTCGGGTCCCTGTCCCGGGTTCCAGTCGCCCGTGCCGGCACTGTCGATGACAAGCCCGCTCAGGCCGGCCGTCGCGGCCCGTGCGCGGAAAACCGCCTCGGCCGTGGGCGAGCGGCAGATATTGCCAAGACATACGAACAGGATGCGGGCCATGCGGGCTGTTCCTTAAGTGATTGGTTACCACGGGCCGCGATACAATGCCGTGACAGGCAGCCCGCGCCAAATTGCGGTCAAAATTGGTGCTAGGGTCGCTTTTTATTCAAATGCATAGCGCCTTTGCAGCTTGGTAACCATGGGCGGGGTAAGCTCGAAGGTGAATGTGACTTCAGGAGTCGAGAGGTAAAATTGGGGATGTCGAAGACCGGAAACCTACTCAAGGGTCTCGGGGCCGGCGCGCTTGTCGCCATGTGTCTGTCGGGCGGTGCCGCCATGGCCCAGGAAGCCACGAGCCTTGGCACCTTCCAGTACTGGACCGCCTGGGAAAGCACCGATGCCAATGGCAAGATCTGCTATATTTCCGCCCAGCCGCAGGAATCGAGTCCAGGCAATGTCGACCACGGCACCAACAACTTCCTGGTGATTCACCGCCAGGGGCTGGACACCCGCAACGAGGTGCAGGCGCTGTTCGGCTATGATCTCGACGGCGGCACCGCGCCCACGGCCAGTGTCGACGGGCAGGGCTATGACATGGTGGTCGAGGGTTCGGCCGCGTGGCTGGCGAGCGCCGGCGACGAGGACGGTTTCGTCAACGCCATGAAGCGCGGTAGCGAGATGACCGTCGACGCCCAGTCCGCGCGCGGCACGAACACCAGCTACAGCTACTCGCTTCTGGGCGTGACCGATGCGGTGAACGCCATCGACGAGGCGTGTCCCGGCAGCTAGAGCATTTTTCCGTTCTGATTGAATCAGAACGGAAGCTCTTAGTTTTGAGCGGTCGCGTATTCGCTTGCGCGGACTTCGGTTCGAGGCGAACAAGTGGTATCCGTTCAGCGGGATATTGCTCCGCTGGAGCAATATCTCTTCCGCTTCACTCCTGAAAACGCTCCAGAGCGACGGTCCTTTCCGTCCGCGCCTTGATCTCGTCCGGTTTTTCGTTCAAGTGAGCGAAAACGTGACGGCAACGGGCGGGACGGGACCGCGACAATGGTGCTTGGCAAAAGAGTTCTTATCGGCCTCGTGGCGGGGGCGCTGATCGCGTCCGCCGCCCAGGCGCAATCCGTGCGGCTTCTGGGCGATTACAGCGACTGGTCCGCCTATACCGCCTCGGAAGGAGCGGGGAAGGTATGCTTCGTGCTCTCCCAGCCCGAGGACGTGCGCCCCGAGCCGCAGGGGTATGACGAGGCGTATCTCTATCTCACTCACCGCCCGTCCGAGGGGGTGCGCAGCGAGTTCAACCTGATCGCGGGTTACGATTTCGCCCCTGAATCCGAGCCGACGCTGAGCATTGACGGGCAGACCTATCCGCTGTTCGCCGAATCCGACAGCGCCTGGCTCGACGATCCCGCACAGGGCGATACGGTCGCCGGGCGCATGCGGGCGGGCGCCACGCTGACCGTGACGGGCACCAGCGCCCAGGGCACGGAGGTAGTGCAGACCTTCTCGCTGTCCGGGGTAACGGCCGCCTCGCGCGCGATCGATCAGGAGTGCGGCTGAGGCGGGAGCCATGGCTGC
>CAZNHG010000148.1:0-2110 GCA_964572555.1 uncultured Devosiaceae bacterium
AAAATCCTTCCCCGGTTAATCAACGTTAACCGCTCCCGCGCTAGAGATATCCGCGGGGGCGCGAGTGACAAGAAGGAAGCAACAATGGCGCGCGTAACCGCCAGTCTCGTGGAATGGAAGGACGAAAAGGGCTACGGCTTCGCCCGTGAGCAGGGCGGAACCGAGCGCATCTTCGTGCATATCAAGTCGCTGGTCTCGTCGACGCCGCGTCCGCAAAAGGGCGACGAGCTCGAATTCGAGGTGGTGCCGGGCCGCAACGGCCGGCCCGCGGCGCAGCATGTGCGCATTCTCGAGGCCGGCGATATCGAGCGCCAGCTGCCCTATCACGTCGTCACCGCGGTCCTGTTGCTCCTGCTCGCCCAGCTCGTCGTCATCATGGGCAAAGCGCCCTTCGGGCTCGTGGTGGGCTATGCGTTCATGGCGGGCGTCTCGCTGTATCTCTATAGCCGCGACAAGCAGGCGGCCCTGTTCGGCTGGTGGCGCATCCGCGAGACCACGCTCTTGCTGGTCGATCTGTGCGGCGGCATCGTGGGCGGGCTGCTCGCCCAGCACCGCTACCGCCACAAGAAGTCCAAGCACAGCTACCAGATCCGCATTTTCGTCATCGTCGCGCTGCATGCCACCTTCCTGGCCGCGCTGGGCAGCGGCATGCTGAGCTGGGGCGAGATCACCGCCCCGTTCCGCGCCCTGGCCGGCGCTTGAGCATGCACCGCCCCGTGCTCTAGTGTTTGTGACATGGCGGATGCGGGAGACCGAACATGGCCGAGCTGATCACGACCCTGGGGCCGAAACGCCGCGACGCGCTCGGCATGATCCTGCCGCACGAGCACGTCTTCGTCGATCTGCGCACCCCCGACACGCCCGGTTACGCCGAGGCCAACCCGCTCGACGTGGTGCGCGTCATGGCACCCGAACTCGTGCGCATCAGGGCGCTGGGGGTCACCGCCCTGGTGGAATGCTCGACCGGGGGCGTGGGCCGGCGGCCCGATTGCGACTACGCGGTGTCGCTGGCGACCGGGCTGCCCATTGTCGTGCCGACGGGCAATTATCGCGAGCCGTGGATTCCCGACTGGGTGGCCACGGCGAGCGAGGACGATCTTTACGCCTGGATGCGGCGCGAACTCGAGGTGGAGATCGACGGCGCCCCGTTCCGCGCCGGCTGGATCAAGGTGAGCGCCGGCGACGACGGCATCACCGAACTCGAAACGCGCATCCTGCGCGCCGCGGCGCGTGCCGGGGCGGCCACCAACGCGGTGATCGGCAGCCACACGATCAGGGGCCGCGTGGTGATGGATCAGCTCGATATCATCGAGGATGCCGGCTACACGCCGGAACGCTTCATTTCCATTCACACCCAGGAAGAGCCCAATTTCGACATGCACCTGCAAGTCGCGGAGCGCGGGGCGTGGATCGAGTACGATCACATCGGGCGCGCGGACAATGAAGACGTCGTCGCCATGATCCTGCGGGTGCTCGAGGCGGGCTACGGGCACCGGCTTTTGCTCAGCCACGACCGCGGCTGGTACGATCCCGCCCAGCCGGACGGCGGCACGCCGGCGCCCTATACGGTCCTGTCCGAGGAAATCCTGCCCATGCTGCGCGCCCGCGGGGTGGACGAGGTGGCGATCACCCGACTCACCCACACCAATCCCTTCGACGCCTTCGCGCGCTGACGCCGCGGCCCGGCGGCGCCGGTCGCTTTCGCGCGGGATCAGCCGAGAATGGCGAAGAAATCGCGGATATCGTCGACCAGCAGATCGGGCTGCTCGCTGGCGGCGAAATGGCCCCCGCGCGGCATCTCGGTCCAGTGCGCGATCATGTTGGACCGCTCGGCGAAGCTGCGCACGCTGCGGAAATCCCCGGGGAACGAGGCCACCGCCGTCGGGGTGCCGTTGGGTTCGGCGCGATATCCCCCGCCCGTCGCGGCATTGGCGCGGTAGAACTCCGCCGCCGAGGCGCCCGAGCGCGTGAACCAGTAGAGCGCGACATGGGTGAGAAACCGCTCGATATCGAGGCCTTGAGCATGCTCGCCCTCGAAACCTGCGAACAGCTCGGCGTTCCAGGCGAGCTGGGCGACCGGCGAATCGACGAGCCCGTAGCCCAGCGTGCC
>CAZNHG010000148.1:2210-4767 GCA_964572555.1 uncultured Devosiaceae bacterium
GAAGGCGTTCGCGATGCGGATGGCGTCCCAGCCCGGCCCGCTGAGCGGGGTCGAAAACCCGAAGCCGGGCAGCGAGGGAATGACGAGGTCGAAGGCCAGCGCGGGGTCGCGCCCGTGGCTGCGCGGATCGGTCAGCGGGCCGATGACGTCGAGGAATTCGACGAAGCTCGAGGGCCAGCCGTGGATAAGCATGAGCGGGGTGGCGCCGGGCTTGGCGGAGCGGATGTGCAGGAAGTGGATCGTCTGCCCGTCGATTTCGGTGACGAACTGCGGATAGCGGTTGAGCGCAGCCTCGTGCGCCCGCCAGTCGTAGCGGTCGCGCCAATAGGCGGCGAGCCCTTGTATGAAAGCGACCGGCTGGCCGCCCTGCCAGCCGTCGTTCGCCGGTTCCGGCCAGCGCGTCATGGTGAGGCGTTCCCGCAGATCGGTGATCTCGGCCTGGGGAACGGCGATCTCGAAACGGGTGATCCGCGCCGTGGCGGCGCCGGCGGCGTGCGATTTGGGGGCGATCCCGGTCGGAGCGTCGGTCATGGAAGTGTCTCCCTGTCGCCGGCGGCCTGTCCTTTCGTCCGCCGATGCGCCAACCGTGCGCCAGGGGTGCTGACAGGGCGTGGCAGCACCGGCATCCGGGGATGCGAAGCATCATGAAATCAATAATTTCAAGGTATTATGAGTACGGTGCGCCCGCAGACTTCCAGCCGGGATGCCGATCTTCCCACATTTCGCGCCACTCCTTGCTGAGCTGGGCGCGGCGCTTGTGATAGCGCGTTTCGGTCGGGGTCATGCCGACGATGCGGTCGGTGCGGAAACTGCGGAAATCCTCGCGCAGGCAGCACCAGGCCGCGACGATCTGCTTGCCCTCGTAGTAGGCGATCTGGACGGGCTCGATCGTGCGGGCACTTGCCCGGCCCTGCTCGTCGGTGTAGCTGATCTCCACCGCCTTTTCCGCCCGCATGGCCTCGCGCACCTTGCCCAGGAGCGGCACCGGCTGGCGGTCGCCGTTGACCAGCACCGGCCACAGGCCGGTGTCGTCGATCTTTTCGCGCAGGTCCTCGGGCGAGGCGGTGGCGATCTTGGCCAGCGCATTGCGCGCGGCGCCGGCGAGGCCGTCGTCGGGCTGGGCCTGCACCCAGCGGCCGCCGAGAACCAGCGCCTCGAGCTCGTCCTGGGTGAACATGAGCGGGGGAAGGAAGAAGCCGTGCCTGAGCACGTATCCCACCCCCGCCTCGCCGTCGATGGGGGCGCCGAGCCCGATCAGGGTCTGAACGTCGCGATAAAGGGTGCGCACGGACACGCCCTGCTCCTCGGCGAGCGTGGCCGCGGTCACCGGGCGGCGATGCTGGCGCAGCGCGTCCATGATCGCGAAAAGCCGTTCGGTCTTGTCCATGGCCGCGCCCTCCCGATGTCCCGGCGATCCAGATTCTTAGCGGCCGCGCCGGTTAAGAAAAAACCGGATTCCGCTTTTTTCGCCCGGCGCTCTAGCCGATCTCGATGACGCACCGGTGCCGGTAGGGGGCGTCGGGCGTGCAGATGATGTGCGGGAAATGCGGCTGGTGCAGGGCGCCGGGAAACATCTGGTCCTCCAGGCACAGCCCGGAATACTTGCCGTAGCGCTTGCCCCCCAGGCCCGGTACAGCGACATCGGTCCACACGCTGTTGTAGAACTGCAGCCCCGGCCGGTCGCTCCACTGCCTGAGGGTCAGTGCGCCGTCCTCGCCCGTGACGATTGCGATGGGATCCTCCGCCCGGCGGCGTGTCGCCAGAACCATGTTGCCGTCATAGTCGGCCACCGATCCGTCGGCGCGCCGTATCGTGCGGGGGCCGAGGAAATCGTGATCCGTTCCGGCAACCGGCGAAATGACGCCCGTCGTGAGAAGCGCGTCGTCGGTTTGTGTGCGCGCCACCGCGTGGGGCAGGTGGACGGTGTGATCGAGCACCGTGTCGGTAAGCCCGAGATTGAAATACTGATGCTGCACGAGGCTGATCGGCGTGGGGCGGTCGGGTACGCCCGTCAGCTCCAGCGTGAGCGTCTTGCCCGTGAGGGTATAGGTCGCCGTAAACACGACGTTTCCCGGATAGCCCATGGCCCCGTCGGGGCTGGTGAGCGTGAAGCGCACGGCGTTGTTCGATTCGTCCGGCTCGAGATCCCAGACCTGCCGCCCCAGGTTTTCCGGGCCGCCGTGCAGGTGGTTCGGGCCCTCGTTGGGGACGAGCTCGTAGGCCGTCCCGTCGAGCGTGAAGCGCGAATTGGCGGTCCGGTTGGCCACGCGCCCGGCGATGGCACCGAAATAGGGGCTGTGTTCGGGATAGGGCGCGAACTCCTCGAACCCCAGCACCACGGAGCGCAGCACCTCGCCGACCGGCACCTGCCAGTCGCGCACCACGACCCCCCAGCTCATCAGATTGACCCGGACGCCCTCGGGGCTTTCCAGCACCGCTTCGTCGACGCGCCTGCCCTCGAACTCGCCCGCGCGCGTAACCGCAATTCTCATTGGTGCACCACTCCCATCTCATCTCGTCTCGCCGCTCACGGCGATCCATCGGCTCCGGGCGCTAG
>CAZNHG010000148.1:4867-7582 GCA_964572555.1 uncultured Devosiaceae bacterium
CTAGCACTAGCGGGATTCCCCGGGCAAGGCAAAGCGGTTGACCGCGAAAGGTCACATCCGGCTTGACGCCGGCGGCCGGGCACGGGAATCTTTGCGCCTTCGGGGCGGTCCGCGCGGCATGGCGGCGGGACACGCGGGGCGAGCAGGGAGGCGAGCGGGTGAGCGATCTGCCCACGAACAAGCGGGTAACGGTGCACGACGTGGCGCGCGAGGCCGGCGTGTCGCTGGCCACGGTCGACCGCGTGCTCAACGGCCGGCCGGGCGTGCGCGCCAGGACAATCGAGAAGGTCGAGGCCGCCATCGCCGCCATCGATTTCAAGCGCGACGTCTCGGCTTCCCTGCTCGCCCGTGCGCGCGACATTCACGTGCATTTCGTCATGCCCGTGGGGACCAACCAGTTCATGGCGCGCGTCGTCACGGCCATCGAGGAACAGGCGCCGCGTTTCACCTCGGAACGCGTGCATGTGAGCACGGATTTCGTGCGCGCCTTCGACAGCGCCGGGCTGGCGCGGGCGCTCGACGCACTCGATCCCGCCACCTGCGACTGCGCCATCGTGGTGGCGATCGACAATGACAGCGCGCGCCGCGCCGTCGACGCCACGGTGGCGCGCGGCATCGCGGTGATGACGCTCGTCTCCGACCTGCCGGGCACGGCGCGCCGGCATTTCATCGGCATCGACAACCGGGCCGCCGGGCGCACCGCCGCCTCTCTGATGGGCCGGTTCTGCTCCGGCAAGGGGCGCGTGGGGCTGATCGCGGGCTCGCTCGATCTCGACGACCACCGCGCCCGCTACGAGGGTTTTCGCGAGGTGATCGCGGCGGAATTCCCGCACCTGCACATCATCGGTCCCGAAGAGGGCTATGACGAACCCGGGCTGACGGGCGCGTGCGTCTCCAGCCTGATCGCGGACTATCCGGACCTCGACGCCCTTTATTCCATGGGGGCGGGCAATGCCGGGCTGATCGACGCGCTCGAGGCCACGAACCACGCAGGGGCGCTCAACGTCATCGTGCACGAACTGACCGAGAGCACGCGCACCGCGCTTCAGTCCGGCACCATCGATGTGGTGATCGACCAGAACCCGGACGGCGAAGTCCACGCTGCCCTCGCGGCCGCGCGCCAGCTCGCGCTCGGCGCCGATGGCGGTATTTCCGTGCCGCCCATTGAAATCGGCATTTTCCTGCGCGACAATTTGCGCTAATCAGGCATTTCCACTAGAGCAGTATCGGGACCCGGGCCTTCGCAGCCGGGCAGCGGGGAGGAGGAGGATTTCATGCACAACCAGAATGAGGTACGTACGTCATGAGTGCGTCCTATATCGGAATCGATGTCGGCACCTCCGGCGTCAAGGCCATGCTGATCGATGCGGCGGGGGCCGCCAGGGGCGAGGCCAGTGCCCCGCTCGAGGTGTCGCGCCCGAGGCCGGGATGGTCCGAGCAGGACCCCGCGCACTGGTGGGACGCCACCTGCGCGGCAATCGACGAACTGGCGAAGAACCACCCCGGGGACGTCGCCACAACACGCGGCATCGGGCTGTCGGGGCAGATGCACGGGGCGACCCTGCTCGACGGCGATGACAAGGTGCTGCGCCCCGCGATCCTTTGGAACGATGTACGCTCGAGCGCGGAATGCACCGAGATCGAGGCGAATTGCCCGCGCTCGCGCGACATCTCGGGCAATATCGCCATGCCCGGCTTCACCGCCCCGAAGATCCAGTGGGTGCGCAACAACGAACCGGCCGTCTTCGACAAGATCGCCAAGGTGCTGCTGCCCAAGGATTATGTCCGGCTTCTGCTGACCGGCGAATACGCTTCGGACATGTCCGACGCCGCCGGCACGCTGTGGCTCGATGTCGGCAGGCGCGACTGGTCCGGGGAGCTCCTGGCCGCCACGGGCCTCGAACGCCGTCACATGCCGGATCTCGTCGAGGGTTCGCAAAGCTCGGGCACGCTCAAGCCCGATCTCGCCGCGCGCTGGGGCATGAGCGGGCCGGTCGCCGTTGCCGGGGGCGGCGGGGACAATGCCGCCTCGGCCTGCGGCATCGGCGCCATCCGCCCCGGCGAGGGCTTTGTGTCGCTGGGTACCTCGGGGGTGCTGTTCGTTTCCAACGACAGGTTCCGCCCCAATACCGAGGGCGCGGTACACGCCTTCTGCCATGCCCTGCCCGACACCTGGCACCAGATGGGGGTGATTCTCTCGGCCACCGACAGCCTCAACTGGCTGGCGCATCTTGCAGGGCGCACCGCCGGCGAGCTGGCCGGCGAGGCGGAAGCGAACTTCACCGGCCCGGGGGAGGAGATTTTCCTGCCCTATCTCTCGGGCGAGCGCACCCCGCACAATTCCGCCACCGCCCGCGGCTCGTTCGTGGGGCTGAGCCATCTTTCCGATCCGGTGCGCATGGCGCAGGCGGTGATGGAGGGCGTCACCTTCGCCATGCGCGACTGCCAGCGCGTTCTCGGGGACGCGGGCACGACCATCGACAGCCTGATCGCGGTGGGCGGCGGCTCGAACTCGCCGTTGTGGTTGAAAATGCTCGCCACGAACCTGGATATGGAGATCAAGGTCCCCAAGGACGGCGATTTCGGCGGTGCCTTCGGCGCGGCGCGGCTCGGGCTGTGCGCGGCGGAGAACGCCGATCCGGCCGAGGTGTGCACCATGCCCGGCATCGAGACCACCGTCGCGCCCGACACGGCGCTGACAAACGCCTATTCCGA
>CAZNHG010000149.1:0-7530 GCA_964572555.1 uncultured Devosiaceae bacterium
GAACCAGCGGTCGTCGCCTTCGCGCACGGCCGGGCCCAGGGGGTCCTTGGAGATGACCTCGGGCAGGATGACGTGGTCGTCCGGGTTGGGCGCCCGCGTCCGTGCGGCGGCCAGTGCCGAGGAGTCGGCGGTGTAGACGTCACAGCGCCCGTCGAGATAGGCCGTGAACACCGCCGCCTGATCGACAAAGGTGACGGGGTTGAACTCCATGTTGTTCGTGAGGAAGTAATCCTCCGCATTGAGCTCGGTCGTCGTTCCCGCCTCGATGCAGATCGCGCGCCCCGAGAGGTCGAGGGCCGAACCGATATCGGCATCCCGGCGCACCATGAACCCCTGGCCGTCGTAGAACAGGATGCCGGCGAAATTGATCTCGAGAGAGGTATCGCGCGACATCGTCCACGTCGTGGTGCGGGCCAGTACGTCGATGGTGCCCGACGTCAGCGCGGCGAAGCGCTCGCCGGCATTGAGCTGGGTGTAGCGCACGGCATCGGGATTGTTGAATATCGCGGCGGCGATGGCACGGCAGTAGTCGACCTCGAGACCGGACCACTGACCGTTGGCATCGCGTGCCGAAAAGCCGGGCGTGTCGCCGGCGATGCCGCACTCCACGAACCCGTTGTCGCGTACGTCCTCCAGCGTGTCGGCCCAGGCCGGCACGGCGGCGAAGCCGAATACGCAGGTCGCGGCGGTGAGCACGCTTTTCTTGAACATCTGTACGCCTTTGCTATCCCGTGCAAATGTGTTCCAAAATCAGTCGCCTGTCACGCCCCCGATCCGACCTGTGCCCGCCAAACTTGGCAAGGCTCGCACTGGTTGGGGCCGGTAATGCGTCAGGTGCGCGTATGATTGCAAGGATAGGGTATGAGCAAGTCGAGCGAAAAATCACATGATGCGTACGGCGTCGAGACGCGGCTGACCCACGAAGGGCGGTGGCCCGAGGATCAGCACGGCTTCGTCAACACGCCGGTCACACGCGGTTCGACCGTTCTGTTCCCGACCCTTGCCGACCTGCAGGCGGGCGGGCAGCCCTATCGCTACGGCCGCACCGGCAACCCGACGACGCATGGCGTCGAAACGCTTGTCACCGACCTGGAAGGCGCCGCGGGTACCGTGCTTGCGCCCTCGGGGCTTTCCGCCATCTCCACGGCGCTTTTCAGCTGCCTTCAGGCGGGCGACGAGCTGTTGATGACCGACAGTGTCTATCAGCCGACCCGCAAGTTCTGTGACGGCGTTCTGACGCGCTTCGGTGTCACGACGCGCTACTATGACCCACGGATCGGGGCCGGCATTGCCGATCTCGTGACCGACAGGACCCGCGCGATCTTCACCGAAAGCCCGGGCTCGCTCACCTTCGAGATCCAGGACCTTCCCGCCATCGCCGAGGCGGTGAAGGACCGCGACATCACGATCCTTGCGGACAACAGCTGGGCGACGCCGCTCTACTACCGCCCGCTGGAGCTGGGCGCGGACATCGTGGTGCATGCGGGCACGAAGATGTTCATCGGGCATTCCGACGCCATGTTCGGCACGGTCTCGGCCAACGAGGCCGCCTGGCCGGCGCTTGTGGAGACGCATCGCCTGTCGGGCACGTGCGCCTCGCCGGACGATGCCTGGCTCGCCGCCCGGGGGCTGCGCACGCTCGGCATCCGCATGAAGGAGCATCAGCAGCGGGCGCTTCTTCTGGCCGAATGGCTCGAGGGTCAGGCGGGCGTCGCCCGCGTGCTGCACCCGGCCCTGCCCTCGCATCCGGACAACGCCGTCTTCATGCGCGACTTCACCGGCGCGGGGAGCCTTTTCGCCTTCATCCTCGAGCCGGGCCCGCGCGAAGCGCTGGCCGCGATGGTCGACGATCTCGAACTGTTCGGCATGGGCTTTTCGTGGGGCGGCTACGAGAGCCTTCTGCTGCCCACCGAGCCGTGGCGCATTCGTACGGCGGTTCCGTGGGAAGAAAACGGGCCGGTGCTGCGCGTGCATACGGGCTTCGAGGACGCCGGCGATCTCATGGCCGATCTCGAGGCCGGCCTCAAGCGCTATCGCGACGCCCTGGGGTAAGCCGTCTCGGCCTCCGCCTCTTGTCCGGCGCCCTCCCCCTCGTCGACCCGCGCCGGGCGCGGCAGCGCAAAGGGCTTGCGGGCAATCGTGCCGTCACCGTTCCACGCGAACACCCAGCCCTGGCTGAGCCAGTAGTTGCGCACGCCATAGGCGCCGAGCGTGCCCAGAAGCATGCCGGCCAGCACATCCGTCGGATAGTGCGCGCCCACCATGATGCGGGACACACCTACCAGGACCGCCCCGGCATAAACCCAGGGATGCAGGCGCGGCACAAGGAAAATCAGCGCCGTGGCGAAGGCGAAGATCGTGGTATTGTCGCCCGAGGGGAACGACTGGTACTCCCAGCCGTTGACGATCGGCTCGAAATGAAAGGCCCCGAACTCTTCGAAATTGTAGGGCCGCGAGCGCCCGAAAAGCCGCTTGATCAGCAAGGCGGCAATGCCGGGTAGCGCGACCGCGCAGAAGACGAAACCGGCCATGGCGGAGACCTGGCGGATGCGGTCGCGTTGCCGGAGCAGTGGCGGCAGGAAGGCGATCGACAGGCCGGCGAGCGCCACGATCAACGAGGGAATCAGGATCCAGTCGGACGCGCCCGCACGGGTGATGGTGTAGAAGGGCGCGCGGTACATGTCGGCCATGCTGTTGACCATGCGCGTGACGGGCTCGTCGGCGAACAGCAGAACCGCGAACAGCACGAAGACCCAGGCGCGCACCGCCCGCCACTTGCCGGTATCGAGGCCAAACGGCCAGAGTTTCGCTGGGCTCAACATTGGTTCCACACATGCCGGTTTTTCAGGCGGGGTCAATCCCCGTGGGCGGAACTTCCAGCGTGCTTGCCCTTGAATACAAGAATGTGTAATCCGTCACGGGCACGACCGTGATCGGGGTATAGCTCAGCCTGGTAGAGCACTGGTTTTGGGAACCAGGGGTCGCAAGTTCGAATCTTGCTGCCCCGACCAACGGTAATAAGAGACGAGGAAACGGTATGACAGCACGGATTTACCGCCCCGCGCGCAACGCCATGCAATCCGGCCGGGCCGGCACGAAGAAGTGGGTGCTGGTGTTCGACCCTGAAGCCGCCCGCGAAGTGGAACCCCTGATGGGCTATACCTCGTCCTCCGACATGCGCTCACAGATCAAGCTCAGCTTCGACACGCTCGAGGAAGCGGAGGCGTATGCCCGCAACCAGGGGCTCGCCTATTCCGTGCAGCCCGACCATGAGCCGACGACCAAGCGCGTGGCCTATACCGACAATTTCCGCCATAACCGCAAGACGCCCTGGACGCACTAACCGCCTTCCGGCGCGAACGTCACCCTCATCGGGTTGAAGGTGATCCGGCGAACCGAGACGTAGCCCGTGGCCGTTCCATCCGGCGAAATGTCGTCACCGTCTGTCGCGCCGAGCACAACGACGGTGCCGATCGGCCCGCCCGCGGGGCGTGAGAAAGCGCGCAACTCGCCACCATCCTCCCGCCCGACGATACGGCCGCACGCGAGTGCGCACCCCGGGCTGCTGTCCAGTATCAATCCCAGTCCAGCCTTGGACTCGATGGCGGCGATCCTGGGGCTGCCGTCTTCGGCCCTGCTTTTCCAGACCGGAAACGTAACGGGACCGATGGCCGTGCGGCTGCCGTCGCCGTGCTTTTCCCCGGCCGAGAACGTGACGTGAGCGTGAACCGTCCGGCCCTCGTCGACGAGGGAGAAGCTGACCTCGATACGCATACGGGCGTGCCCGGCAATGTCCCGGTCTCCTGCCATGAGGTCGGTCGGCACGATCGGCGTGGTCACCGGCGCCAGCTTGATGAGGGTGGGCTCGGCGGCGGCGGAAGCGGAGGCGCCAAGGCCGGTCAAAACGGCAAGTGCGGCGGCAGTGGTGCGGAACATGGCGGTCAGGTTCCCTCGTGGTTTCCTTCATCGTCCTGTCGGACGCGCGGGGGCTGTCTCCGGTTCATTTCCGGCGCCGTGCCTCAGCTTGCGCCGTCCGGGCGTGCAGTGTAGGAGCACGGCATTCTCTTCGGTTGTGAGGCCCTGCCGATGCACTTCTTTCTTCGTGTCTTGCGCTGCCTGGTTGCGGCGGGGATCGTTGTTGCCGCCCTGCCCGCTGTCGCCCAGGACATTTTCGGCAGTTTCTCGGTAACCGGCGCGCTCAGCTATCGCGCGCGCAGCGCACTGCCCGAAAATGCCACCGCGGTCATCGATCTCAGGGCGGACGGCGCCGTCGTCGCGCAGCAAGCAATAGATCTCGAGGGCAGGCAGGTGCCCGTTTCCTTCGACCTCGCCGTTGAGCGCGGCGCCCTGCCGGATTCCGATATCGCCAGCCTCATCGGCACGATCCTGGTCGAGGGGCATATTGCCTGGATGACCGATCCCGTTTCCGTGGACACGTCGGGTATTAGCCGCGACCTCGGTACGCTGATGATGATGCCGCACGGCACGCTCGCCTTCGCCAAGCGGTACACCTGCGGCAATCAACGTCTGACCTTCGGGCTCGCCGGCGGCATGATGGTGCTGCGCACCGAAGCCGAGGATGTGATCCTGACCCCGTCACCGGGTGATGATGTCGCGCGCTACACGGCAGCGGACGGCGCGGACACGGCCATGGTTCCGCAAGGGGATACGGCGAAGGTGCGGCTTGCCGGCAACGACCTGCCGGTCTGCCTTGTCGGTGACACGCCCATGCCCACCGAGCTTGCCGGAGCAGAGTGGGTGGTCACCGCCATCGACGGGCTGGACACGTTGCCCGACACCGACGTCACCATGACTTTCGGCACGGATGGCGTCGTTGCCGGACGAGCCTCATGCAACACCTACTCGGCCGGCTTCGAGACGGATGGTAACACCGTCGAACTCAGCGCCGGCTCCGCGACGCTTATGGCGTGTACGGGTGACGGCGTGATGGAGCAGGAGCGCAGCTTCCTCGATATTCTCGCAGCCGCAACGCGCTACACCATCGCCGAGGACGGATCGCTGACGCTTTCCACTGAAGACGGACGCACGATCGGCGGCAGGCTGGTTCCCTAAAGCGTTTTCAGAACAAGTGGTGTCCACTTGTTCGGTTCGAAAGCGCGACCACTCAAGAACTTGGAGCTTCCGTTCTGATTGAATCAGAACGGAAGCTCCAAGTCCCTTACGACAAAGCCCCGGTATTTGCCGGGGCTTTGCGGTATTGAGGTGCCGGGTTGGTGTGGCTCACACGTCGGTGAGCTTTGTCCAGTGGGCGTCGTTGTTGGACGAGGTGACGGCGGCGGCGATGAACTCGACGCCCTCGACGCCGTCGGCCAGCGTGGGCAGCAGCGGGTTGTCGGTGCCGGTGCGCAGCACCTCGGCGAACTCGGTGTAGAGCGTGGCGAAGGCCTCGAGATACCCTTCCGGGTGTCCCGGCGGCACGCGCACCCCCTGGCCCACATCGCCCGCGGTCGGCCCGCCCCGGGTCAGCAACTGGCTGGGGCTGCCGAACGCGGTGAACCACATGCGGTTGGGGTCCTCCTGCTTCCATTCGAGACCGCCCTTGTCACCAAAAACGCGCAGCTTGACCCCGTTCTCGTTGCCAACCGCCACCTGGCTGGCCCACAGCATGCCCTTCGCCCCGCCGGCGAAGCGCAGCATGATGTTGACGTTGTCGTCGAGCTGGCGCCCGGGCACGAAGGTCGCAAGGTCCGCCGCCAGCGCCTCGGTCTCAAGGCCCGTCACGAACCGGGCGAGGTTGTAGGCGTGCGTACCGATATCGCCGATGCACCCGCCCATGCCCGACTTCGCCGGGTCGGTGCGCCAGTCGGCCTGCTTGTTGTGGGTCTCCTCGGCCAGCCAGTCCTGGGGATATTCCACCTGGACCACACGGAGATTGCCCAGCTTGCCGGACGCCACGAGCTCGCGCGCCTGCCGGATCAGCGGGTAACCGGTGTAGTTGTGGGTCAAAAGAAAGCGCGCACCGTTCTTCGGCCTGACCTCGGCCAGCGCCCGCGCATCCTCGAGCGTCGAGGCCAGCGGCTTGTCGCAGATGACGTTGATGCCCGCCTCGAGGAAAGCCCTGGCGGCCGCCACGTGCACATGGTTGGGGGTGACGATGGCCACCGCCTCGATGCCGTCATCGCGCGCCGCCTCGGCCCGCGCCATCTCCGCGAAGCTGGTGTAGCTGCGCTCGTCGGCGATGTTGAGATCGCGCCCCGACTGCTTTGCCGTCTCGGGGTTCGAGGACAGCGCCCCCGCCACAAGGTCGTAGTGGCCGTCAATGCGCGAGGCGATGCGGTGCACCGCCCCGATGAACGAGCCGGTGCCCCCGCCCACCATGCCGAGGCGAATGCGCCTGGCGCCGTTGTCTGCCATGGGTTCCTCCCGTTGCGTAGATCGATTGTCGCTTGGCGGCCGCTCAGCCCAGGCCGAGCAGCTTGCGGTTGGTTTTGGTGTCCGTGCGGGCATCGGCGAAGTCGTCGAAGGCCCGCTCGGTCACCCGGATGATGTGGTCGGCAATGAAGCGCGCACCCTCGGCGGCGCCGTCCTCGGGATGCTTGAGGCAGCACTCCCACTCCAGGACCGCCCAGCCGGAATAGTCCATCGCCGCCATCCTGGAGAAGATCGCGGGGAAGTCCACCTGCCCGTCGCCCAGCGAGCGGAAGCGCCCGGCCCGGTCGACCCAGGACTGGTAGCCGCCATACACACCCTGCCGGCCGGTCGGATTGAACTCGGCGTCCTTGAACGCCACGTGGTCCAGGCACTGCAGCACGAAGTGGCTCGGATCGTAGAGGATGTTGGCCCGGGGATGGTTGTTCACCCGCTCCAGGAACATCTCGTAGCTCACCCCGTCATGCAGGTCCTCGGTGGGGTGGATCTCGTAGCACACATCGATCCCGTTCTGGTCGAACTTGTCGAGGATCGGCGTCCAGCGCCGCGCCAGCTCGTCGAAGGCCTCCTCGATCAGCCCCGCCGGGCGCTGCGGAAAGGGGTAAAGGAACGGCCAGGCCAGGCCGCCCGAGAAGGTGGCGTGCTCGGTGATCCCGAGGTTCTTGGAGGCATCCGCCGCCTTCATGAGCTGGTCGACCGCCCATTCCTGGCGCGCCTTGGGATCGTTGTGCACCTTCTCAGGGGCAAAGCCGTCGGACATGGTGTCGTAGGCCGGGTGCACGGCCACCAACTGCCCCTGCAAATGCGTCGAGAGCTCGGTGATCTCCATGCCGTGGCTTTTCACCACGCCCGTGACCTCGTCGCAGTAGTCCTTGGAGGCTGCGGCCTTCTCCAGGTCGAACAACCGCCCGTCCCAGCTCGGGATCTGAACGCCCTTGTACCCCAGGCCCGCTGCCCATTTGCAGATCGCGTCCAGCGAATTGAACGGCGCCTCGTCACCCGCAAACTGCGCCAGAAAAAGCGCAGGCCCCTTGATCGTCTTCATCAAAAATGTCCTCCCGTTTGCGGCAGCCCGCTGGCGTTCGTGCCGGGCGCGCCGGCCCTCGTCCGGCTGCCAATAATGTCACCAATTCCTGGCGG
>CAZNHG010000150.1:0-3775 GCA_964572555.1 uncultured Devosiaceae bacterium
ACCATGATGGGCAGAATCAGCCCCTTGAGGAGCCGTATCTTCTCGGCGGTCGACTTGTGCTCCTCCTCGGCGATCGGCGCGACCTCGGGATTGAGATAGGACCGGATCAACACATAGATGATATAGAACGTCGCCAGCATCAGGCCGGGAATGAAGGCGGACGTGAACAGATCGCCGATCGAGACGTTCGCCGTCAGCCCGTAAATGATCAGCACGATGGACGGCGGCACCATTGTGCCGAGTGCGCCGCCCGCGCAGACCACGCCGATGGCGAGGTTCCTGTCATACCCGAGCCGCAGCATCTGCGGCAGGGCGAGGAGCCCGAGCAGGACGATCTCGCCGCCGACGATCCCGCTCATCGCTGCAAGGATCACGGCGACGAAGATGGTCTGGATGGCGACGCCGCCGCGCAGCCGGCCGCCGACCAGCCGCATGGCGTCGAACAGGTCGCGCGCGATGCCCGATCGGTCGAGGATCGCGGCCATGAGCACGAACATGGGTACGGAGACGAACACGAAGTTCGAAACGAACGAATAGACGCGGCTGGTGATGAGCGGCACGGCCATGGGGCCGAACCAGCCAAGGGCGAAGAAGAGCGCCACGAACAGGGTGACGAAGGCCAGCGGCATGCCCGTGAGGAGCATGCCCAGCAGCATGGCAAACATTACCAGTGTGCCATACTCGATTCCCAGAACCGAAAGATCGAACATTCAGCGCCCAACCCGGCGTGCGTAGTTGAAAGAAATCACGAGAAACTGAGCGCAAAGCACGATCAGCATGGTCAGCAGGAACAGCTTGAGAAGCCCCGGCGTCGGCGGGTTCCACGCGCTGCCCGTGCGCTCCAGGCGGAAATCGCCGGATGGCGCCCAGAGCGAGCGCTTGACCATGAGCCAGGAAGCGTAGGCAAAGAACGCCGCTGAAAACAGGCAGGTCAGCGAGATGACGACATTGAGCCACTTGCGCACGCGCTGGGGCACGGCGTCATAGATGAGAACGACGCGGATGTGACGGTCGCGGGCGGCACAATAGACGCCGCCGAAAACGAAGGCCGTCGCACACAGAAAGATCGTGGTCTCGTGGGCCCATAGCGTCGGTGCGTTCAGCACGTAGCGCATGAAGATCTCGGAGATCAGGATGGCCATTGACACCAGGAAGAACGCGGCGAACACGACCCCCAGCTTGTTGATCCATTGCCCGATCACGCCAGCCTCGGGGATGGGGCCTCCATCCCTGTCGATCTCGGGCGTCTGGGCCGGCGAGGGCCCGTTCTCATCGTTCGCTGTCATGGGCGGCTTCCCCGATTCCACCGGCGGAGTGGTCCGCCGGTGGCAAGGTTGCGGTTACTGGAGCAGGCCTTCTTCCTCGAGATAGCTGGTCAGCGTGTCGTAGACGCGCTGGGCGTTCTCGGATTGCTGGGCCACCTTCTCCCATTCGCCGACCGCGATGGAGCGGAACTTGGCACGCTCTTCCTCGGACCAGTTGTGGACCGTGATGTTTTCGTCGGCCTCGGCCTCGGCAACGGCTTCCTCGTCGCGCTCGGCGAGGACGTCGACCTGATGCTGGGCGAACTCACGCACCGTCTGCTCGAACGCCTGCTTGATATCGTCGGGCAGGGCGTCCCACTCTTCCTTGTTCATCGACACCTCGACGAGCGGCATGGAGTGGAACCCGGGATAGACCGGATGCGGTGCCACGTCGTGCAGGCCCTGTGCCTGGTTGGTCGAGAACACTGAATAGTCAGCCGCGTCGATCACGCCCTTGTCGAGCGAGGTGAAGACCTCCGAGCCGGGCAGGTTGACCGGCGCGGCACCCGCCGCCGCGAACACCTGCTGCACGAGGCCTTCGGGCGCGCGCATCTTGACGCCCTCGAGATCGGCGACACCCTCGAGCGGAACCGCAGAAACGAACGCCTCGAGGCCCGGGGTCGTCGCACCGATGAAGTGCAGGCCATAGGGTTCGAGAATATCGTTGAGCAGTTCCTTGCCGCCGCCCTCGTTGACGAAATCGAACATCTGCTGGGGTGCCGACCAGGCGCCGACCGGATTGGCGACCAGCCCGAAGGCCGCGTCGCGTCCGGCGAAATAGGACATGTCGGTAATGTGCCCGTCAAGGATACCGGCCGCGATCGCGTCCTGGGTTTCCTGGTGCTCGACGACCGAGCCGACGGGCAGAAGCTCGACCTGCACGCGGCCGTCCGTGGCTTCCGCCAGGCTTTCGGTCCAGCCCTGCTGCAACTCGAAGTTCGGGTTGCCCGAGGGGTCACTCGACTGGAACTTGAAGGTGTATTCCTGGGCCATGGCCCCGCCCGCCATCAGGCCAGCGACGCTAGCCGTGACGCAAAGCGCTGTGAGATGTTTAAGCATGTTCTCCTCCTTGTTGATACTACACTAGTCGTGTTTGAACCGCCGCGCACTAAGCGAAGCCGGGGCGGTGGATATTGGGCCGATGGAGACGGCCTGCGCGAGAAGCTCGCCGGGCGCCTGGCGGCATGAAACGGTCGTCGCGCTCAGCCATGCGGTCTTGAGCGCTGGACACGCGATGGCTGTTGCCTCGCCGGCGGCGCACACATCTATGAACACGAATACCGATCAGCGCCCTGGCTGCCCGTCTTTGACATCGATTGAACTCCTCCGGATGACAATTCATCATGACAGCGCTACCATTGTCAACGTCGTTGTGATGATTACTATGCGGCCCATGGGGTGCATCGAATGAAAAAATCTCGAAAATCCGGTAAAGTTACACTGTCCGACGTCGCCGAGGCAGCAAGTGTCAGCGCTATCACGGTATCGCGCGCGCTGCGCGACTCCGGTTCCGTGTCCGAGGCGACACTCGAGCGCATACGGGACGCCGTGGACAGCCTGGGATACGTGCCGAACCAGGCTGCCCGGGCGCTGGCGTCAAGGCGCACCGACGTCATCGGGGCGCTTATCCCTTCGGTTACCAACAACGTGTTCTCGGATGTGCTCAAGGGCATCTATGACGCTGTGGAGGACGGGCCGTTTCAACTCCAGCTCGGCAACACGCGCTATTCCGTTCTGGAGGAAGAGCGGCTGGTGCGCACCTTCCTCAGCCAGCGCCCCGCGGGCCTGATCATCTCGGGTATCGACCAATCCGCCGTCACCCGCGAGCTGTTGCAGGATTCGGGCGTGCCCATCGTGCAGATCATGGAAACCGGGCCCGACCCAATCGACCTCATGGTCGGGTTCTCACATCGCGCGGCGGCCTGTGCCGCGGTCGCGCATCTGGTCGCGGCCGGGTATCGCCGGATCGCGTTTCTCGGCGCGCGCATGGACCCGCGCACCCAGCGGCGCCTCGCGGGCTATCGCGACGGCCTGCAGGGGGTCGGCGTCGACGAGGATCTCGTTCTGACGACGACGCAGCCCTCCTCGGTGATCATGGGCGGACACCTGATCGACGACCTGCTGGCGCGGCGGCCGGACGTCGATGCGGTGTTCTGCAACAATGACGACATCGCCCTCGGCGCCCTGTTCGAGGCGCAGCGCCGTCATATCGACGTTCCCGGGCAACTGGGAATCTGCGGGTTCAACGACCTTGAATACATGCAGGCCGCGTGCCCGTCGCTGACGAGCGTGCGCACCCACCGCGGCCTTATGGGAGCGAAGGCGGTCGAAATGCTCGCCGGAGCGATCCATGAACGCGGTCCGGAAGACAAGGTTGTCGACCTCGGATTCGAGGTTGTCGCACGCGAGAGCACCCTGCGCTAAGGCTTCCTGCGGGGGCGCCAGCGGGATGAGGCAGCCTTGCTAAGGGC
>CAZNHG010000150.1:3785-7494 GCA_964572555.1 uncultured Devosiaceae bacterium
CGGCATCATAGCCATATGTGATATATAGTCTTGTATGTCTTTCTTCGACACGCCGCTCCGGGCGTGAAAGATGTGAGTTTGCGGCTTTTTCGGTGATGGTTTCGGCGCGCACGCAAAGGGCGGCGCGGCCAGGGCGCACCCCATTTCGAGGCAGATCAAATGACTGGGTTCGATTACGCGGCCATGGCCGAGGTTTATTCCGGTTGGCGTTCCACACGGCAACGAACGCTTAGCTACCACCGATTCGAAACGGCCGCCGAAGCATTGCGATTTCTGATCGAGGACATGCCGCCCGACCAGTTGACCGGCGCCATCCTCGAGATCGACGAAGAACGCTTCGAAGCCAGCCAGATCACGGCGCTTTACCAGGACGAGGCTTATCCTCTCGCAAGAGCAGGACGATAGCCAAGGGGCAACAGCGCCTTCCCGCCAGGCCTTTCCTACATGTTCGGATAGACCGGCCCTTCCCCGCCCTGGGGCGGTGTCCAGGTTATGTTCTGGTTGGGGTCCTTGATGTCGCAGGTCTTGCAGTGCACGCAGTTGGCCGCATTGATGACGAAGCGGGGCGGGCCGTTGTCTTCCTCGACCCATTCATAGACCGCCGCCGGGCAGTAGCGCGCCGAAGGGCCGGCGTAGACGTCGTGTTCGGAGGCCTTTTGCAGGTTCATGTCGGCCACGTGGAGGTGCACTGGCTGGTCTTCGCTGTGGTTGGTGTTGGAGAGGTAGACGGATGTCAGCCGGTCGAAGGTGAGGACGCCGTCGGGTTTGGGATAGTCGATCCTTTTGTGCCCGGCCGCCGGCTCGGTCGCGGCGGCGTCGGTCTTGCCGTGTTTGAGGGTGCCGAAGGGCGAGACCTTGAACAGGGTGTTGCACCACATGTCGAGCCCGCCCAGGCCGACGCCGATGACCGTGCCGAACTTCGACCAGAGCGGCTTGACGTTGCGCACCGGCGCGAGGTCGCGGCCGATGGCGGAGTTGCGCCAGGCGGTCTCGATCTCTTCGACATCGTCGTTGGCGCGGCCGGCGGCGATGGCGTCGGCGAGCCTGTCGGCGGCCAGCATGCCCGAGAGCATGGCGTTGTGCGAGCCCTTGATGCGCGGCACGTTGACGAAGCCGGCCGAACAGCCGATCAGCGCGCCGCCGGGAAAGGAGAGTTTGGGCACGGACTGCCAGCCGCCCTCGGTGATGGCGCGGGCGCCGTAGCTCAGCCGTGTGGCACCCTCGAAGGTGCCGCGGATCGCCGGATGGGTCTTGAAGCGCTGGAATTCCTCGAACGGGGCGAGCCAGGGGTTCTTGTAGTTCAGGTGAACCACGAACCCCACCGCCACCTGGTTGTTGTCGAGATGATAAAGGAACGAGCCGCCGCCGGTCTTGGCATCGAGCGGCCAGCCGAACGAATGCTGGACGAGCCCGGGACGATGGTTTTCGGGCGCGACCTCCCAGAGTTCCTTGAGGCCGATGCCGAATTTCGGCGGCTCGCGGCCCGCATCGAGGCCGAATTGCGCGATGAGCTGCTTTGCCAGGGACCCGCGCACGCCCTCGCCGATGAGCACGTACTTGCCCATCAGCGCCATGCCGCGCTCGAAATTCGGGCCCGGATTGCCCTGGCTGTCGAGGCCCATGTCGCCCGTCGCCACGCCGGCGACCGCGCCGGCGCCGTCGTAGAGCACCTCGGCCGCGGCGAAGCCGGGATAGATCTCCACCCCCAGCGCCTCGGCCTTTTCCGCCAGCCAGCGGCAGACATTGCCGAGGGACACGGCGAAATTGCCGTGATTGCTCATCAGCGGGGGCATGATGAAGTTGGGGAGCCTGATCGCCCCGCCTTCGGTAAGCCACAGGAAGCGGTCCTCGGCAACCGGCGTCGTGAAGGGATGATCCGCCTCCTCGCGCCAGCCGGGCAACAGCTCGTCGACCGCGACGGGGTCGACGACGGCGCCCGAAAGGATATGCGCGCCGACCTCGGCGCCCTTTTCCAGAACGACGACCGAGAGGTCCTCGTTGTTCTGCTTGAGGCGGATCGCGGCGGCAAGGCCGGCCGGGCCGGCGCCCACGATCACGACGTCGAAATCCATACTCTCGCGGTCGTCCACGCCGTCCTCCTCGGCTAGAGGGTGTCGGGCTGAACTGCATTCGGCCCGACACCCTCAAGTCTTTGTTTTGTCGCGCGTCCGAACCGAAAAAGTGGGTGCCACTTCTTCTGGACACGCTCCAGGCTGGCAGGGACCGGCCGGACCCTGCGGGGAGGTCCGGCCGGTCACCCTCTCGTTGTGACGGCCATTGCGCGTGCGGTCAATCGGGAGAGAATGGCGCGCGTTAGGACGAAGGCCGTCACGGCGGGTTCAGGGACAACCCGTCACAGGGCCGCGGACAATTCGTCGGCAAGCCGGGGCAGCTCCTCGAAGAGGTCGCCGACAATCCCGTAATCGGCCACCTGGAAGATCGGCGCTTCCGGGTCGGTATTGATGGCGACGACGACCCCGGACTCCTTCATGCCGGCGAGGTGCTGGATGGCCCCGGAAATGCCACAGGCGATGTAGAGGTCGGGCGCGACGATCTTGCCGGTCTGGCCCACCTGCGCATCGGACGGCGCATAGCCCGCGTCCACCGCGGCGCGGCTGGCGCCGATCGCCGCGCCGAGCCGGTCGGCGAGGGGCAGGATCAGCTCCTCGAACTTCTCCTTCGAGCCGAAGGCGCGACCGCCCGAGATCACCACGCGTGCGGAGGTGAGATCGGGCCGCTCTGAGACCGAGAGCTCCTCGGAGACGAAGGCGGAGACAGCCGGGTCGGCCGCCGCCGCGATCTCCTCCATCGGAGCGGCCGCGCCTTCAGGGGCCGGGAGGAAGGCTGTCGTGCGCACGGTGATCACCTTTTTCGGCGCAGCGGTACGCACCGTCTGGATGGCATTGCCCGCGTAGATCGGGCGCTTGAAGGTGGTGCTGTCGATCACCTCGACGATCTCGGAGATCTGCATGACGTCGAGCATGGCCGCGATGCGCGGCATGGCGCTCTTGAAGGTGACGGTGGCCGGCGCGACGACGCTCGAATAGTCGTCGGCCAGCGTCAGCACCAGGGCGGCCAGCGGCTCGGGCAGGTTGTGAGCGTAAAGCGCGCTGCCGGCGACGAGCACCTTGCTCACGCCCTCGAGCGCCGCCGCTTCCCAGGCGATGGCCGTGACGTTTTCGCCGGCGACGAGCACATGCACGTCCGTCTCGATCTCGAGGGCCGCGGTGACCGTGCGTGCGGTCTGGCCCGACAGCGCGGAGCCGTCGTGCTCCGCAAGGACTAGCGCGGTCATCATGCAACCCTTTCCGGCTCGGCCGTCTGCGTGTCGGCTTCGGCGGGCGCGGCAGGCGCCTGTCGGCCGCCGAGGTTTTCAAGCACGCCGCCTTCGCCGGTGAGCTTTGCAACGAGCTCGGCGGCCGACCCCACGATGATGCCGGGGGCGCGGGCCGGCGGCGCCTCTGTGCCGAGCACTTCGAGCTGCGGCGTGAAGTCGATGGCGAAATCCTCCGGCGCCTTCCTGTCCAGCGGCTTTTTCTTCGCCTTCATGATGTTGGGCAGCGAGACATAGCGCGGCTGGCACAGACGCAGATCGGTGGTGATTACCGCCGGGAGCGTGACCGCCACGGTCTGCAGGCCGCCATCGATCTCGCGGGTCACGGTTGCCTGCCCGTCGGCCAACTCGATCTTCGAGGCATAGGTCGCCTGG
>CAZNHG010000151.1:0-7490 GCA_964572555.1 uncultured Devosiaceae bacterium
TTTCCCAAGGGTGCGCTTGCGTTCCCGCGTCGGCTGTCAGGCGGATGCGCTGTCCTTCCGGATCCTCGAAGTCGAGCGCCGCGCGCCCGTCGAGAGTGAAGGTGTCGCCTGTCGCCACGCCTCGCTCCCGTAGCCGGCTTCCCCAAAAGTCGAAGCTGTCCTCGGCAAAGCTCGCGCCTTCGGGGAGCGCGACCGGTGCGCATCGGGACGATCGGTTTGCCCGAACCACGTCGGAAATCGTGGAAACGAAGAGACATCCGTGCTGTCGGTGGTCACAGCGCCGACTGCTGGGATCAGCCCACGTAGGCCAAGCGAGTGGATCAAGAGATCGTAGGCAGCGAGCTGTATCTTCCATACGGCCCGCGTCCCTGGTCGCCACAGGCCTACGATGAAGTCGATCATGAATACTGTCCTCCTCGATGGGGCGCGACCGTGTGCGGAACAGACGCTGAAGGCGATGCGCGCAACGGCCACGAGTCTGACACGGAGCATCGCGGGGGGTGACTGCCTGACCCCACGCGTCGACCGTTGTAGTCGGCTGTCAGTCTTTGAGTATGGCGAGTGTGACGCTTCGGCGGTCCAGCTGCTTGAAGGCTAGGATTGCTCAGGTACGACGCACCGAGTTGCCGCCCGCCAGGATGCCGTTGATGAGTTCGGCTACGGCGGCGTGCAGGGCATCGTTCTCGCCCGCCGGCCAGTTTTCATGCGCTTCTGCGGCATCTTGCAGAATTCCGACGACCTCTTTCTCCGGTAGAATGTTATGATCATTCAGCGCGAGCAGAAGCGACTCGCAGATGGCCAGAGCGGCGGTGCCGGAGATATCATTGGGCACTGTCATGGTGAACTTACCCTCCACTTCGGGATAAAGAATTCCGGAACAGGATGCTCGGAAGTTAGTATATTTATAGCCGCCATTTCCTGCTTGGAGCTGACACAGAGCAGTCTCAGCTCAATTTTGTACATTACGCTGCGAAGTAGGGGGCATTCGGCAATGCGCATGAGGCAGTCTGGTGGGATTTTGTGTCTTTCCCGGTTTTGTGGAAAGTGTCGATAAATGTCCCCGACCCATAGGGAGAGCCGGACGGCGCCATTGGCGTGGTCGAAGGCTTGTACAAGGACAAGGGCGCCTACCACCTCTACCTCATCCAGACAGAAGCGCCGATCGCCCGGATCAAGCCGACAGGCAACGGCACGTTCGGCTCGGCT
Organism: uncultured Devosiaceae bacterium; assembly: GCA_964572555.1. Taxonomy (GTDB): domain Bacteria; phylum Pseudomonadota; class Alphaproteobacteria; order Rhizobiales; family Devosiaceae; genus CAZNHG01. Next base: position 1,207 of record CAZNHG010000151.1, read on the forward strand.
ACTGGTCACGCCGCCGCAAATGGGAGAATATCGATGGGAGGCGTCGTCATACCGCTCGACGACGCCCTTGAGTTCATCGCCAATGCGGGCATCTTCTGGACCTGACCTGAAACGTGCAAAGCCGAATTGAGAGAATTAAATTTGAGTTGTTCAAGATTTTATATAACACGATGTCGATACCTACACGGGGGTCCTGATGCCTGTTTTGGAAAGCCCGCTGACACGAAAACTCTCAGCCTTCGTCGCCCTGTCGGACGCCGATCTCGACACGCTGGCTCGCTTTTATAGTCGACGTCGCAAATTTTCTTCAGGGCACGAAATGACCCACGAAGGTCAACTGCATGCATCGGCCTTCATCCTCGCCAAAGGCTGGGCATGTTCCTACAAAATTCAACGAGACGGCCAGCGGCAAATCGTGGACGTTCAGATTCCCGGGGATTTCCTCGGGTTGCGCAGCATTCTGTTCCGGACTTCGGATCACAGCACCGAGGCCATCACCCAAATCGAGGCTTCGGAAGTGCTCGCGGCGGACATCCTGGACGCGTTCGACAATGCTCCGCGGCTGGCCACCGCCGTTCTTTGGGCAGTCTCGCGGGACGAGGCCATGGTGGTCGAACATCTGGTCAATCTCGGCCGCCGGTCGGCCGAAGAGGGCATGGCGCATTTTCTGCTCGAACTGGGGGCACGGCTAACCCTCGTGGGGTTGGGCGACAGGACAGGGTTCGACTGTCCTCTTACGCAGTATCACCTCGCGGATGTGCTAGGGCTCAGCGCAGTACACGTGAACCGCGTCCTGCGGCACCTGCGCGAAGAGGGGCTAGTGACCTTCCAGAAGGGGCGCGTCGCCTTTGACAACGTGGACGGGCTCAGCGATCTCGCAGGCTTTGATACTGCCTACCTGGATCAGGAGGGGCCAATGCTGAGGTGACCGCCCCCGGTGGCACCCACCGGCGAGCGCTGGCATGCGGGGGTAGAAGCTGCACGTGCGTGGCGCGAGCCGCGTCACGTTCGGAGTTCAGCTTTTGCGTCTGTTCGGCCGCCTGGTGGCAGTCCAGAACCTTGTCCCAAGCGGCGCTGACCGCCTGTATCTGGTCGATGACACTCGGCTCAGGAGTTGGGTTGTGCATTTGGTTCGTCCTCTCAATTTTTAGTCGAAACGACGAGCCCTCCAGCCGGGCGAGCAGCGCCGGATTCTCGGTGAGTGAAGTTTCACAGTGCTTTCATATGGGCGGGCTCACGGCGGAACAATCCGCCATCGTCCTGGAACTCTACGGTGATACAGCCCGACCGAGACTAATGCAGATTTGAGCCGGCCGCTTATTTGCTGCGCCCAACCCGCCCGCCTCGATTCGGTTACCTTCGGAAAATCGAAGGGCACTCTCGGCTAACGTGGATCAGCGAACAGCCCCCTTGGCGCGCCTACAATGTCTCCTGTGTGAATACTCACGCCAACCTCTGAGCGGCCGCTGCAATGCCAGCCCAGCCGCAGGAGGGCATCAAGGAGAAAACATGACCTACCAGATATCGGCAACGTCGCGTCTTCTTGAGGAGTGTCCCGCGGTCCTGACAAGGAACAAGGCGGCTCACTCCGATCCTCGCGAGGATATCGTCAGGCAACTTCAACCAATGCGGGCCTTCGCGCTGTTCCTCGCAGGAGATCGCGCCCAAGCGGACGATCTCGTGGAGAGTACCATGGTCAAGGCGTGGGCGACCATCGGCAAGCGTGAACCCGGTTCGAACGTGCGCGCATGGCTTTACACCATATTGCGCAACAGCTTCTACTCTGAGTGCCGAACGAAGGCCGGCGAGATTGATGGCGACGCCGGCGCTCGAGACGCTCAAATGTCGGCTGAACCCAGCCCAGACGACATTCATGAGCCTGCCGATTTCTTCCGCGCCTTTAACACTCTTCCTGCTGTCCAGCGCGAAGCTCTGGTCCTGGTTGGGCCGGCGGGGTTCTCCTTTGACGAGGCGGCCACGATATGCCGCTGTACCATTGGCACCATCGAGGCTCGCAGGGACCTTGCATTGCAGAGGCTTTCCAGACTCTTTCCCGTCGAGCAAGGCGACGCCCTGGGGCAAGCGGGCTTTCGGCCGTGATGCAGGACCTGGCAGGGGCCGCCGCCAGCTCCGATTGAGTTCGCACAGTATTCCAGAGATTTTGCGGTGAATGCCTGTGCCTCGCCTTGAACGAGACCGCGGATCGGAACGCAAAGACCCGTCGTTGCGCGCGGCCCCGGCGCCCGCAGGAGGCGCCCGAACCAAAGTCGGAGACGACGAATGCAAGACGGAAGAGATTGACAGTGCAGAGAACAGACCCATGACGCACCTTTCAAAGGCCTCCGGCCCCGGAGCACGGACCTGCGCCTCAGTCGAGATCAGCGCCGCGCGCGACTGGGTGGTCATTCTTGCAAACTACCGCGAGCCGTCCACATGGCGCAGCTGGTGGGAGTTGCTCGTCACGGCCGGACCCCTCTTGGGTCTCTGGGCGCTCGCGTGGTGGAGCCTCGACGTCAGCTACGCGCTTGCGGCGTCCATAGCTGTCCTGAATGCGGCGTTTCTTGTCCGTCTGTTCATGATCCAGCACGACTGCGGACACGCTTCTTTCTTCAGGCGTCGCGCAGTGAGCGACTGGATCGGGCGGGCGATCAGCGTGGTGACGCTCACCCCCTACGACGTTTGGCGCCGCCTGCATGCGGCGCATCACGCATCCGCGGGGAATCTGGAAAAGCGCGGGATGGGCGACGTTCGCACGCTGACGGTGAACGAGTTTCGCAGCCTGTCCACCTTCGGTCGCCTCCGATACCGCCTCTACCGCCACCCGCTGTTTCTGTTCGGCATCGGCCCATTCTACCTGTTTTTCGTCCAGAACCGTCTGCCGGTCGGCCTCATGTCCGCCGGCCGGCGGTACTGGATCAGCGCCATGGGCACGAACGCGGCGATTGCCGCAATTCTGGGTGCCATCGTCTATTTTGGCGGTACGGACATACTCTTGCTCGTCTTCCTGCCCACGATGCTTGTCGCCGCCTCGGTTGGGGTCTGGCTCTTTTACATCCAGCATCAGTTTGAAGAGACCAACTGGGATCACGACGATGACTGGCAGTTTCACGAGGCCGCGCTGCACGGCAGTTCGCACTATGTCCTTCCAGGCATCCTGCGCTGGTTCACGGCTAACATCGGCGTGCATCACGTGCACCATCTCCAGTGCCGCGTTCCGTTCTACCGGCTACCGGAGATCCTGCGCGATCACCCACAACTTGCAGAGGTACAGCGCCTGACTCTCTGGGATAGCCTGAGCTGCGTTGGAAAAGACCTGTGGGATGAGAAGAGGCGTCAGCTGGTCTCCTTTGCGGATGCCCGGACGGCCTGATCCAGTCTGTGCTCAGGCGGTGCCCAACGACATCAAGGACTGCCCTGTTTCGACCGGATACTTGAGCATTGCTATGGACGCTAAACCGTTTCGTACCGACGATGCGTATCTCGGCAGAACGTCACTTGAAACACTCGGGCTCCTGATCTCCGCCGATCAGGTTAGCTCCCACGCGAGGTGAGCTGTGCCAGGACGGAAAATGATCGGCGCGGTGTCCTTTGGTGATGACAATATAGGAGAGGTCGAGCGATTTGCCGAATAGCTCGCGCGTGCCCTCCAGATACACAGGCCACCGACACCGGAATGTTTCTTTGAATACATCCGGGTCCGATTTCTGAATCTCCGCCCGCGTCTTGTCGAAGGTCTTGCGCCATTCGTCCATCGTACGCTGGTAGTGCTGCCAGAGGTTCTCGACATCAACAAGCAATCAGCCCGGCGCGCTCAAATGCGACGAGCGTCTCGGGCAAGTCTCCACGCGATCGGCCTTAATTCGGCTCCGTTCCAACCGCTATCTCGCCCAACTATGCACGATTGATGGCAATCGTTGAAACGGCGACTGGGATGCTAGCAAAGGGTGTTCTCGGTGCGAAGCCTACGCGATGATCGTCCAGAATATCGCCAACTGGTCGGAGCGCTGAACTGCGACGCGCGCGAGCGGGCACTCGTGGCCGAGAAGAAGGGAAAAACGCACTGCGAACCAACCCTCTTGATGTGCCCCAGCAATATTAGCGGCTCAACCTGAGCAGGAACCGCTGGATCGATTCACCCCCAACGGATTATTGAGCGAACGGGGAGCGTCGTCGCGGATAGGCAGCCGACAACGCGGGACAGGGACAAAAGGAGGTGGTATAAGTCCCCAAGTTCCGCTCCTGTAGCGGAAGCCGGGGGTGCAGCACCATCCACTCCGATGGCGATCGGGTCATACCCACACACGCGGATAGTGCGCCCCGGCTTCATTCTTTCCCGCACGACGGAGTCTCTCCCCTGGCACTGTCCGCCTTCGATCTGATCGCGATCCTGCTGGTGCTCACGGCGACCTTCGGCTGGATCAACCATCGTCTCATCGGATTGCCGCACACAATCGGCCTGCTCGCGATGGGTCTTGTCGCCTCCCTCGTGCTGATCGGGATGGAACTCGCCGTCCCTGACGTTGCTCTCTATGAAGATCTCACCGGCCTGGTGCGGCGGGTTGATTTCCAGAATGCGGTCCTCGATGGCATGCTGGCTTTTCTCTTGTTCGCCGGGGCGCTTCATGTGGATCTCGCGATCCTGCGCCGGCGAGCCTGGGCTGTCGGCTTGATGGCGACGGTGGGCGTGGTGATCTCGACGGCGATCGTCGGCATCGGGTTCTGGTTCGCAGCTGGCGCGGTCGGCGCGGACGTGTCTTTCGCCTGGGCCTTGGTCTTCGGCGCACTCATCAGCCTGACTGATCCAGTTGCGGTGCTCTCCACGCTGAAGGAGGTTCAAGTACCCGAGACTCTGGAGATCGACATGGCCGGCGAGTCTCTCTTCAACGATGGCGTGGGCGTCGTGATCTTCACCGTGTTGCTGGCAGCGGCCGTTGCAGAAGGAGGCGGCGGTCTTGGTGCCCTCGAAATTGGAGAGATGTTCTTAGTCGAGGCGCTCGGAGGCGCTGCCCTTGGTCTTGGCGCAGGCTTCGTTTCCTACAGAGCCATGCGAGCGATCGACGATTATCCGGTCGAAATCCTCATATCGCTCGCGCTCGTCGCGGGCACCTACACGCTCGCAACCAAGCTCCACATGAGCGGCCCGATCGCAGTCGTCGTCGCCGGTTTGCTGATCGGCGGCCGCGGTCCGCGCGATGCGCTGAGTGACGAAACGCAGAGATATCTCTTCGGATTCTGGACGCTCATCGACGAAGTGCTCAACTCGGTGCTATTTCTTCTTATCGGGCTTGAGGTTTTGGTAATACGATTCAGTCCAGATTTTGCTTGGATGGCTCTGATCGCGGTTCCGCTGGTCCTCTGTGGACGCTTTTTCGCCGTGGTGGTTCCGGTTTCGGCGCTGAGAGCGACCCATTTCTTCATTCAAGGCACGATCCCCGTTCTAACTTGGGGTGGATTGAGAGGCGGGATATCCATCGCGTTGGCGCTTTCGATCCCAGAAGTAGCAGAAAAGTCGGTGATTCTCGCCGCCACCTACTCGGTGGTTCTATTCACTATCGTCGTTCAAGGTCTGAGCCTGCGGGCTCTGGTCAAACATGTCGTTAGGTAAGAGAGGCTTGAATACCCTCCCGATTTCCTTACGATCGCGGGCGCCCTCAGCGAGGCCCGCCGTTACGGGAATGGTAGCGCCTGATGATCGCCGCGCCGACCAGAACAAAGGCGGCTATCGCTACCCCATATTCCCCGTGAGTCCCGCTGCGAGGAGCGGGGCCGACGTTGTTCTGGCCGTGTCCACCGCGCAGCCCTTCAGGCAGTAGCGGTCGCGGATGAGCCACAGCGTGGCGACATAGTTCGCGACAGGTACGGTGGGGGCGTGAAGCTGCCAATCGGCGGCAGAAGGGTTGACGGCCTGCACGACCAGCATACCAGAGCCCGCTGCCGCGCCGGCACCAAAGACCGCAAAATGCCCCTATCGCCAAGGCCCACGGCAAGGCGTCGTTCGCCAAATGATCCTCGTCGGTGAAATATAGGCTCCACATCGAAAAAGCGACGAGAGCGAATGCTATGGCCAGTCCGAATGTCCGCAAATCGGGATTGGTCCCTTCGGTGGCTGGCCGGATCGCCGCAACAATGGCGATTAAGCACTGCCCCGGGGATGATCAGGTTCAACCGTGCGTAGCGAGCCATGATATGCCGGCGGTGCCAGATGAAGCCGGTCCGGAGCTGTGCATCTGCAAGGTGCTGGGCAAGCTCGTGCGCGCTCGCCCCGATCGCGACGACGATCGCCA
>CAZNHG010000152.1:0-7470 GCA_964572555.1 uncultured Devosiaceae bacterium
AGTCGAGATTGTTCTCCAGCCGGGCCGAACCGCCGATGTCCTGCATCAGGTAGACGCCGCCGGGGCGAAGCGAGGTGCGCAGGCCGCGAACGAGGCCGAGCGGGTCCTTCTGGTCGTGGACGGCGTCGAAGCTGGTGATGAAATCCCAGCGGTCCGGTTCGGCATAGCCGGTGAGGTCCCGGGTTTCGAAGGTGATGTTGGTCAGCCCTTCGGCCCGCACCTGCCGGTTCGCGAAGGCGATGGCGTCTTCCCCGAGGTCGTAGCCGGTGAACCGGCTGTTCGGGTAGTGCTTCGCCATGGCGATGAGCGCCGCCCCGCGTCCGCAACCGGCATCGAGAACGTCGATGCCGCTCCCGAGGCGGGTATCGAGCTCCGGGGCCAGTGGCAGGATTTGGTCGAAAAGGCCCGCTGCGACGGTCTGCCCGCTGTCCTCGGCCATGACGTGATGGAAGCAGGGATAGTCGTCGTAGACGGTTCCTTCGCCCGTTTCGAAGCAGCGCATGATCCGCTCCTCGACCTTGCCGAAAAGCGCGACGTGCTGCGCGTAGACCGCGAGATTGCCCAGGGGCGCCTCGCGCGTCAGGCAGGCGGCGTGTTCGGCTGGAAGCAGGTAGGTCTCCGCCGCCGGATCGTAGACCACGATGCCCGCGGCCACCATGACGGCAAGCCACTCGCGGACATAGCGTTCCTTGAGGAAGGCGGCGTCCGCGATTTCAGTGGACGATGACGGCGCCCGGCCCGCCAGGACTTCGAGAAGCCCGAGCCGGTGCCCCAGCGACAGCATGGCCGCGGCGGCGCCCGCATCGAGCATGCCGCCGATCCGTCCTGCAAAGTTTTCCGCCCGATCCATGTCGAGCAGTTCAGTATCGATTGCGTTCATTGTCGTTCTCCGGCGTTTGAATATGTGCGGCTTAGCCGTGCGTGGCCGGGTCGGGGAGGGCGGTTTCGGGCGAAAAAAGGTCAAAACGGCCACAAGGCAGAGTTTGAAATGGACAAAACCGGGGCATTTCGGCCAAAATCGCCTATGCGCGACAACAAACCCGTCCTGAGCGTGAACCTGCTGGTGCTGCCGGAATCGTTTCCCGGTGCGCTCTACTGCCTGTACGAGCTTTTGTGGTCGGTCGGGCGGACGTGGCACGAGATAACGGGCGAGCCGGAAGCCGCCACCTGTTCGTTCGTACCGACGTTCGTTTCCCGCGACGGCGAGACCGTTCCCTCGCCGACCGGGCCGGGCATCGGCGTGCAGGCGGCCATTGCGGATGCGCCGGCGCCCGACATCGTCATCGTGACCGATCTCGGCCTTGGCCCGGATCCGGACCCGCGCGGCCGGTGGGCAGCGGAAGCGGCGTGGGTTCGCCGCATGTACGAGGCGGGGACGATCGTGTGCTCGATCTGCTCGGGGGCGTTGTTTCTTGCCGAGGCGGGGATCCTCGACGGGGTCGACGCGACAACGCACTGGTCCGCCGCGCCGGTGTTTCGTGAGCACTATCCAAAAGTCCGGTTGCGTCCGGAGCTCATACTGTGTCCCGCCGGGCCGGAGCACCGCATCGTGACCGGGGGTGGGGCTTCGTCGTGGAGCGAGTTGGGGCTTTATCTCGTGGCCCGTTTCGGCGGCGACGCGGAGGCGCGGCGCATGTCGAAGGTCTTTGTGCTGGGGGACAAGAGCGACGGGCAGCTCCCGTTCGCGGCGATGGCGCGGCCGCGCCAGCATGACGACGCGGCCATTTCCGCTGCGCAGGTCTGGATAGCGGACAACTATACCGCGGCGAACGCGGCCGGCCGCATGGCCGAAGTTGCGGGATTGCCGGAGCGGACCTTCTCGCGGCGGTTCCGGAAGGCGACCGGCTATGCGCCGGTGGAATACGTGCAGGCGCTCAGGATCGAGGAAGCCAAGCAACTGCTCGAAACCACGGCGGAGCCGACGGATGCGGTGGCGCTGGCGGTGGGGTATGCCGATCCGGTGTATTTCCGGCGGATATTCAAGCGTGCGGTCGGCGTGACGCCGGCCCGGTACCGCCAGCGGTTCGCCAGCCCCGTTCGATCATAAGCGCCGTTGCAGCCTTGCCATGTCGCGCCCTTTCGCGGTTCGACCGGCCATCGGGCCGGTACTTCAAGCCGCCCGGATACGTCCGGATTGGACAGTTTAGCGCATTTTTTGCCGGAGATGCCCCGGGGCGCCGGCATGAGCTGCCGGCGCCTTTTGCATGTCAGATCGAGGCGAGGGCGGCGCGGGGGCGGATCGCCAGGACGATCATGACGGTGGCCGCGAGCAGTGTGGCGCCGCTGGTCAGGAAAACGCTCTGGGCCCCGCTGGCATCGAAGATGATGCCGCCGACGGATGCGCCCGTGGCGATGGCGAGATTGATACCGGCGACGATGAGGCCGCCCGCGGTCTCCGCCTGATCGGGGACCATCCGCGTGAGCCAGGTCGTCCAGGAGACGGGAACGACTCCGAAGGCCAGCCCCCAGACGGCGACCATGGCGGCGGTGGGTACGGAGAATGCGCCGGACAGCACCAGCCCGGTGGCGAGCAGGCCCATCAGGAGTGGCATGGCCACCATGGTGATGCGCAGGCTGCGCTCGATGAGCGGGCCTGCGAGCAGTGTGCCGGCGAAGTTGGCTACGCCGAAGCCGAGAAGAATGGCGGAGACCGTGCCGATTTCGACCATGGTGACCGTCTCGAGGAACGGGCGGATATAGGTGAAGAAGGCGAAGTGCCCGGCGAAGACGAGCGTCACCGCGACCATGCCCAGTCCGATGCCCGGGCGGGCCAGTACCTCGGCGATGGTACGCAGGCGCTGGCGCCCGCGCGGCGGCATTTTCGGCAGCGTGATCAGCTGGAACGCAAGGGCGAGCACGCCCTGAACCGCGGCGAGAAGGAAAACGTTGCGCCAGCCCACGAGATCGCCGAGGAAACTGCCCACGGGCGCTGCGAGGATGGTGGCGGCGGAGACGCCGCTGAAGATGATCGACAGCGCGCGCGGGATGCTGCGTTCGGGCACGAGCCGCATGGCGATGGCGGCGGACATGGTCCAGAAGCCGCCGAGCCCGACGCCCAGCAGAACCCGGCCGAACAGCAGGACGGGCAGGTTGGGCGCGAAGGCGACGAGCAGGTTCGAGGCGATCAGGAAGCCGGACAGAATTATGAGAACGTGCCGCCGGTCCGTGTTGCGGATGACAGCGGCGAGCAGAAGGCTGGTGATCAGCGCGACGGCGGCCGTCGCCGTGACGGCCTGACCCGCCATGCCCTCGGTGATGGCGAGGTCGTCGGCCATGGGCGTGAGCAGGCTGGCAGGCAGGAACTCTGCCGTGACAAGACCGAAAACGCCGAGCGCCATCGAAACGACGGCCGCCCATGCCGGCGGCGCGTCGCCGGAGCCGGTTCCTGAAGCGGTGTGTGACTCGGTCATTTGCGTGCGTCCTTTCGGGAGGGGGAGTTGGAACTCCAAGAATTAGGGTCGACGTTCCGGACGTTCCATGCCAATAATTCCGGAATGCATGATCACAAGTCCGGAAATGGTACGGTGACCAGGCCTGTCTCGACGGATGTCGTGAGCGAATTGCTCATGGGGATGCGGCTGTTCGGGGTGGCGTACCGGCGCATCGAGGTCGCCCCGCCTTTTGGCCTGCGCTTCGCCGCAATGCAAGGGCGGGCGCAATTTCACTACGTGGTGCGCGGGCCGGTTCATCTGCGCAATGCAGCGGGCGAGGTGAAGCGCATGGAAAGCGGCGACGCGGTGCTGCTGCCGCGTGGCGGCATGCACGACCTCGCGTCCGATGCGGATGTGCCGGCGCGGGATATGTCGCTGTTCGAGGCGCAGCCGCTTTGCGGCAATGTCGCGGGGATCAATGCGTGTCCGCTGGGGCAGGCGCCGCCGGACGGGGCGTTGATCTTCACCGGAAGCATGGAGTTCGACCTTGGAGGGATGCATCCGCTGGTTTCGCTGATGCCCGAGGCGATGTTCGCGGGTACACTGCTGGAGCAGTATCCGGAAATCCTGCCCATGCTGGAGGCCATGGCGCGCGAGGCGGAGAGTGCGCGGGCCGGCTATGCCGGGATCCTGGCGCGGCTGGCGGACGTCGTCTCGGCGTTCATCGTGCGCGGCTGGGTGGAATGCGGCTGCGGGGATGCCAGCGGGTGGGTGGAGGCGCTGCGCGACCCGCGGCTGGGGCGCGTGATCGCGGCGCTGCATCGCGATCCGGGGCGCAACTGGACGCTGGCCGAACTGGCGGCGGAGATGGGCAGTTCGCGCTCCGTGTTCGCGGAGCGGTTCATGACGGTGACCGGAATGACCCCGGTGCGCTATCTGACCGAACTGCGCATGCAGCTGGCATCGCAGTGGATCGGGCGGGACGGGATGGCCATCGACACGGCCGCCAAGCGGTTGGGCTACAACTCGCAGGCGGCGTTCAGCCGGGCATTCAAGCGTGTGACCGGCGTGCCGCCGAGCGCGGTGCGGGGGCACGGGGCCGTGGAGGGGTAGGCGCATTGCCCGCGGCCAGTCCGCAGGCACATCCGGTGTCGATGTCAGTCATGCTTTGCACGGAACCTGGGGAAACTACGTGCCACATCGGCGTTTGCCGTTGCATGTTGCGGGCCGCTCGGAACATAATGTGAACGTGTTCGTTTTGAGTGCCGAGTCTTTCTGAAAACCCTTGAAGAAGGGAATACTTTATGGCCAAGGGCAAGAGCACCGGCAAGTCGTACCGTAGCGCAAGCACGGGGCGTTTCGTCACGAAATCCAGAGCGATGCGCAATCCCAAGGGGACGGTGGCCGAGACGAAAGGCGGCGGCTCGACGCACGGAGCGCACCGCAGTGCAATCACGGGCAAATTCGTAAAGCCTTCGACTGCCAGGCGGCATCCCGGAACGACGGTGCGGGATAGCTGACGCTGCCGCCTCTAGCGGAGGCCGCGTGGGCGGAGGGACCCGGAAGGTGAACTGGCGGGGGAGCCGTTCGTTCCGGAAAGCCCGCGCCCTCAGGAGCCCGGCATGATGCATTCCACGCGGTCCGGATCGATGACGGTGAGCTTTTCGCTCCCGGTATCGAGCGCGACGGCCCAGACGCTGTGGTCCACGTCGAAGGAGACCATGTCGGGATTGTCGTCGTACTGAACGACCGCGGCGAGGCCGGCGGTGAGTTCACCGTCCAGATAGCATTCGGCCGCCGTGTATATCTGCATGTCGCGGATGGGCGGCACCTCGATCATGTCGACGATGCGGCTAATGGAGGTGCCGTCGTCGAGGTGCCCCAGACTCTTCTCCGCCAGGATCGCGACGATCTCGCCGTCCGGGGTGTTCAGCGTGCCGACAGTGTAGGCGCACATGTTGTCGCCGTACTGCGGAACGCATGTGCCCTGATCGCTGGAATAGGGGGCGGGATAGGGCGGCGCGAGCGTGCCGACGAGGTCGGGCAGGCCGGCGCCGGCGAGAGCCGTGAGGCCGGCGACGGCGAGTGATGCGGTGCTGGCGAGCATCGTTCCATCTCCCTCAACATGTCCCCGCGGGGCAGAGAGTTGCGCGGGTCTGGGGCGAAGTCAATGCGGGCCAGGGGCAGTCCGCGATCAGGATCAGCGGCCGGGCCTTTGGAAGTGCTTGCGCGCCCGCTCGACCCCGGGATGCATCGCACAGTCCGGGACGTGGTCGTTGATCAGGCCCATGGCCTGCATGAAGGCGTAGACGGTGGTCGGGCCGACGAACTTCCAGCCCAGCTTCTTGAGGTCTTTCGACAGGGCGATCGAGGTGGGCGAGGTCGAGACGGTTTGCGGCGCGGCGACGGCGGCCGCATCCGGCTCGTAGCGCCAGATGAAAGCGGCGAGGGAACCTTCGCGATCGGCCAGATCGTATGCGCGTTGCGCGTTGTTGACGACCGCCTCGATCTTGCCGCAGTGGCGGACGATGCCGGTGTCGGCGAGCAGGCGGTCGCGGTCGTCGTCGGTGTAGCGCGCGATCTTCTCGAAATCGAAGCCGTCGAACGCGGCGCGAAAGTTCTCGCGCTTGGCGAGGATCGTGCGCCAGCTCAGCCCGGACTGGAAGGCCTCGAGGCTCAGCTTTTCGAACAGGCGCGTGTCGTCGGCGACGGGGAAGCCCCATTCGGTATCGTGATAGGCCAGGAATTCCGGCGCCGCGCCGCTCCAGCGGCAGCGGGGCTTGCCGTCCGGGCCGGGTATCGTGGTGCTCATGTGCAATGCCTTCGGTTCGGGAAGCGGGGATGCGTGATCAGGCGAGCAGGAACTGCAGGCGCTCGTCGGCCCGGGCCGGCGTGATCTCCATGATCTCGGCGGTGACGACGTTTTCCACGACGAAGGGGTCGTCGTTCACCCGGGTCTCGAGATCGGACCGCGTGGTGCCGTGCGCCAGGAGGGCGCCGCCCAGGTTCGGCTGCAGGCTGCCGACCAGCATGAACACGCCATCGTCGATACCGCGCTGGATCCAGGCCTTGTGCCCGTCCATGAGCCCGCCTGCCGCGGCCTTGTTGTCGGAAAACCGGAGAAGTATCACAAACATTTCGATTGCCTCGCTGTTCTGATGGTTGGACGCGCCCGGTGGTTGTGCCACCGCGGGGCGGTGCATCGCGCCGGGCCTCGTTTCGGTCGGGAATTCACGGCGCCAACCCCAGGGCCGGCGCGCATGTGCGTATTACACGGCTGCCTCCGCGGCACAGGCGTCGACCCATGCGTACATCTGCTCGACCTCCTGGCGAACGAACGCGTCATCGCCGAAGGCGTTCGACAGCGTCGCTACGCCCTGGCTGCGGGCGAGCAGATGCATGGCGAGCGTGTCGGCGTCGGCCTCGCGCCCGAGGGCGGCGAACTGGCGGCGCAGCCACGCCCTGAACAGCGTGAACAGCCCGTTGGCGTCGTCCTGCGCGGCGTGATTGAGCTTGGCCAGTTCGCTCGACAGGGTGCCGAGGGGGCAGCCGTAGTTTTTGATCTTGTCGCCGTTCACGATCAGGATGTCGATGAAGCAGCGGATGCGATCCCGGGGCGTTTCCCCCTCGATCTCCCAGCGCTCCAGCATCGTTTCCCGGTCCGCGAGGCGCTTGTCGATGACGGCGTCCAGAATCTCGTCCTTGGTCTTGAAGTGATAGTAGAAGTTACCGCGCGAAATCTGCACGACACCGGCGATATCGGCGAACGAGGTGTGCTCGAACCCCTGCCGGTAGAACAGGTCGTCGGCGGCCTGGACGATCTCATTGCGGGTTGCCTTGCTGCTCGCCATTCTTTCCTCGTGTGTTGTCGTGGGCGCTGCTCAAGCCGCGGAGCAAGTTTCGTTCGTAGAATTAGGACATTTGACCTAATCCATTCATTAGGACACTCGACCTAGAGAGTCAAGTCTTCCGCTATCCAGCGGCCACCCCGCCGGACTCGCCAATGAAGAGGCAGGTGGAAGCAAGACGATGGCGGTTGGCTTGCGGGTGCCGTGTTGAGCTTGCGAAGAGCTTTGTGCCGGGGATGGTACGCGCCACT
>CAZNHG010000153.1:0-7463 GCA_964572555.1 uncultured Devosiaceae bacterium
CCGCGCCGATGCCGACGATGACGAGATCGGCGGCGAGTCCGCCGCTCTCGAGATGCACCACCGCTTCGCTGCCAGTCTCCTCGATTGCCGTGAGCGCAGTGCCGCAGACGATCTCGACGCCCGCACCAGCGTGGCGCGCGGCGACGCTGGCGGCGATCTCGGCAGGGACAACCCGTGAGAGCAGCCGGGGAAGCGCCTCGATGACGGTCACGCTCGCCTCGCGGGCCCGGGCGGCGGCGGCGATCTCGAGGCCGATGAACCCGCCGCCGATGACGGCGACGCGCGTGCCGGGGGTGATCGCTTCGCGCAGGCGGCAGGCATCGTCCCAGGTGCGCAGATACGCACAGCGCGGGCCGTCGGCGCCCGGCAGCGGCAGGTTGCGGGGCCGTGCGCCGGTGGCGAGAAGGAGGTGGCCGTAGGCAAGGTGCCCGCCATCGGCCAGCGCGAGTGTCCGGGCGTCGCGGTCGATGGCGGTGACCCGGGCGTTCGGGCGGAAGGTGATGTCCTGCCCGGCGAATTGGGCCTCGGTCAGGATGGTCTTCGGGCCGAGGTCCGCCCCGCCCGTCATCGCCGCCTTGGACAGGGGCGGGCGCTCGTAGGGCGCGTGCGGTTCGGCGCCGACGAGGGTGACCGGGCCGTCATGGCCTTGTTTCCTGAGGGTCCGCGCGGCGCTCGCGCCGCACTCCCCTGCCCCGACGATGACCACTCCTGCCTCGCTCATGGCATCACACCTGCACGTGTACCCTGCCGTCTTCGACCCTGATCGGATAGGTCGCGAGATCGACACAGGCCGGGGCGCCCTTGGCCTCGCCGGTCATGTAGTTGAAGCGGCCGTTGTGCTTGGGGCATTCGATGATCTCGTCCATCACCAGCCCGTCCGCCAGGCACACCTGCTCGTGCGTGCACAGGCCGTCGGTCGCGAAAAACTCGTCGTCCGGGCTGCGATAGATGGCATAGACACGCCCGTCGTGATCGAACCGGATGACGTCTTCCTCCTCGATATCGTCAGTGGCGCAAGCTTCGACCCACTGTGCCATGTAGTCTCTCCTCCGTTACGTGATTTGGATGCGTGGCCAAGCCCTATTCCGCCGCGGCGGGCGCGGTGCCGCCGTCCTCGCCGTGCAGTTCGGCGCGGTAGGGTTTGGCGGTGGGCGGCAGTTCGCGTTTGAGGAAATAGTCCTCGCCGCGCAACTGGCGCAGGAAGGCGGGGATCATCTCGCGATAGCCCGCGATGATCGATGGGCTGGGCGCGGGCAGGTCGTGCCCGATCGCCTCGTGCAGGCGCGGCAGGGCGTGATAGGGCACCATGGGGAACATGTGATGCTCCACGTGGTAGTTCATGTTCCAGTAGATGAAGCGGCTGACCGGATTCATGAGAACCGTGCGGCTGTTGAGCCGGTGATCGGTCACGTCCTCGGCCAGCCCGCCATGCTGCAGCAGCCCCGTCATCACGTGGTGCCAGGCGCCGTAAAGGCGCGGGCCGCCGATGAGAACGAACGGCAGGAACGAGCCCAGGGCAATAGCCGCCGCGAGGGTGGCGACATAAATCGCCGCCCAGATTCGTGCCGTGCGCACGACCCTGTGCTGCTCCATATCGGGTATGAAGGTCTTTTCCTCCTCGCTCAGCCGTCCGCTGGCGTTGCGCACCAGGTCGATGGTGGCGAACCACATGTCGTAAAAGCCGAAGAAGTTGAGGATGAGCTTGGCGAGATCGGGCGGGCGCATCACGGCGATCTCGGGGTCGCGCCCCACCACGATGGTGTCGGTGTGGTGCCGGGTATGGCTCCAGCGCCAGGTCACCGGGTTGCGCATCATCATGAAGCTGGCGATCTGGTAGACCGCATTGTTCATCCAGCGCGTCCTGAAGGCGGTGCCGTGGCCGCATTCATGCCAGCGGGAGTCGGATGCCGATCCGTAGAGAACGCCGTAGGCGAGGAAGAACGGCACGGCGAGCCATGAACCCCAGAAATAGATGCCCAAGCCCGCGAAGACGATCATGCTGCCGAGCCAGATGACCGTGTCGCGGATAGCCGGACCGTCGGAGCGCTTCATCAGCTCCTTCATCTGCTTGCGGGGCAGGTCGGTGTGATACCACTCGGCCGCGACCAGCCCGTTCTCCTCGGCGAGTTGGGCGTTGCGGCCGATCAGCGAATAGTCGCGCCTGGCGGGTTCTGCCGTCATGGTCTCCTCCTCCACTTCGTCAGTGGGCGGCGGAAACCCTAGCGGGGGCGGGTGACAGGCTCAATGAAAGCATGATAGTTTATATCAAAATCCATCACGAATTCACGTCAAACGTGATCCGAAACTTGCAGGAAACCTCATGGCCCGCCGCCCCACCATCAAGGACCTTGCCGAAGAAGCCGGCGTGAGCGTCGCGACGGTCGACCGCGTGCTCAACGGCCGGCACCGCGTGCGCGAGGAAACGGCGATGCGCGTCTACGAGGCGGCCAACGCCATCGGCTATCACGCCACCAGCCTCATCCGCCAGCGCATCCGGCAGGACCTGCCGCACTATAACCTGGGGTTCGTGCTGCAAAAGCCCAGGCAGCACTTCTACCAGACGTTCGCTAGGGAGATCGAAACCGCGGTCACCGAGGCGCCGGGCATTCGCGGCACGCCGCATATCGATTTCGCGCCCTCGCAGAAACCCGCCGACACCGTCGCCAAGCTGCACGAGATGGCCTCGCGCTGCCATGCGATCGCCATGGCTGGCCCCGACCACCCCACGCTTACCGCCGCAGTGGAGGAACTGCGCGCCCGTGACATTCCGGTCTTCTCGCTGCTGTCGGATTTCGCGCCGGGCGTGCGCGAGGGCTATGTCGGCACCAACAACCGCAAGGTGGGGCGCAGCGTCGCCTGGATCATCTCCAAGACCGCCAAGGCACCCGGCAAGGTGGCGGTGTTCGTGGGCAGCCATCGCTTTCACGGCCACGAGATGCGCGAGATCGGCTTCCGTGCCTATTTCCGCGAGCACGCGCCGCAGTTCGAGGTGGTCGATACGCTGGTCAATCTCGAGACGCGCCAGATCACCCACGAAGCGACGCTCGACCTGATGCAGAGCCATCCCGATCTCGTGGGCTTCTACGTCGCCGGCGGCGGCATGGAAGGCGCGATCTCCGCGCTGCGCGAGGAGAACATGCAGGGCAAGCTGGCGGTCGTGGTCAACGAGAAGACGCCAGAATCCCTGTCGGCACTGGTCGACGAGACCATTACGGCGGTCATGTCCACGCCCCTGCCCCAGCTCTCGCGCGAGCTCGTCGGGCTCATGGTGCGCGCCATCGAGGAAGGGGCTGCCGACGCACCGGGGCAGACCTTTGTGCCTTTCGAGATCTGCATCTCGGAGAACATCTAGGGCGCATGCCCCGCCGATCATGATAGAAAAACATCATTGCCAACGCAGTTCGTTTCACGAATGATGTTTTTCTGTCATTTTGGCGATTGACCCCTCCCGGCAAGCTATAGAAATGTTCGTCACCGCATCGCGGTATGGAGCGCCCCGCCTCATCGGACGCGCTCACCGTCGTGGAGGAGGAGACTGCTCATGGCCGGCGACGAATTGCGCTTTGCGCTCAATCACATGGCTGCCCCGCAGCTCGATCTCGCCGGCTTCTTCGCCCTCGCGCGCACGCTCGAGCTGCAGGAGGTCGAGATCCGCAACGATATCGCCGGCCGTGCCATCGCCGACGGCACCCCGGCGGCTGCCGTGCGCGAGGCGGCGCGGGACCGGGGTGTTTCCATCATTTCCATCAACGCGCTGCAACGCTTCAACGAGTGGACCGCCGAGCGCGAGGCCGAGGCCACGGCTCTTGCGCGCTATGCCCGCGACTGCGGCGCGGCGGCGCTGGTTCTCGTGCCGGTCAACGACGGCACGGGCCGGGCCAACGGCGAGCGCCAGGGTAATCTGCGCGTCGCGCTCAAGGGCCTGAAGCCCATCCTTGCCGAATACGGCATTACCGGCCTGGTCGAATGCCTGGGGTTCGAGAGGTGCTCGATGCGCCACAAGCGCGAGGCGGCCGATGCCATCCACGCGGTCTCGGGAACCGATACCTTCCGGCTCGTGCACGACACCTTTCATCACTATCTCGCGGGCGAGACCGACTTCTTTGCCGAGATGACCGGGCTCGTCCACGTCTCGGGTGTAAGCCATCCCACGGTCGGCGCGAATTCGATGGGCGACGAGCACCGGGAGCTGATCGACGGGCACGACCGCCTGTCCAATCTCGAACAGATCGCGGAACTCAGGGCCGGCGGCTATGCCGGCCCGTTTTCCTACGAACCCTTCGCCGAGTCGCTGCGCAGGCTGGAGGAGCCTGCCCGTGCCATCGGTGAAAGCATGGAATTCACGAGGACGCACATTCTCAACCGGGCGGCCTGACGCCGTCCGCCTCGTGATGTCCCGCCCGGGGGGCGGGATCCATTTTCCGGCACGTAGATAACGGGTGCGGCCGGACACCCGCCAGAGGAGGAGTAACAACGTGAAACGACTAGCTATGGCCGCGTTTGCGGCGACACTGATGACGGGGTCCGCCGCCGCCGAGACGATCGGCGTGTCGATGGCCCTGTTCGACGACAATTTCCTGACCGTGCTGCGTAACGGCATGTCCGATTATGCGGACACGCTCGACGACGTGGATGTGCAGATCGAGAACGCCGACAACGATGTGGGCACCCAGCTCAACCAGATCCAGAACTTCGTCGCTTCCGGCGTCGACGCGATCATCGTCAATCCGGTCGATACCGACGCCACGGTGGCGATGACCGAGGCGGCGGCCGATGCAGGCGTGCCGCTGGTCTATGTGAACCGCGAGCCGGTTAATGTGGACGATCTGCCGGCAAGCCAGGCATTCGTCGCCTCCAACGAGGTCGAATCCGGCACGCTCGAGGCCTTCGAGATCTGCAAGCTGCTGCGGGGCCAGGGCAAGACCGACGGCGCGCAGGGCGTCATCATGATGGGCGAGTTGTCCAACCAGGCCGCCCGCCAGCGCACGGCGGACGTACACGACGTGCTCGAACTGGAGATGTGCAACTTCATCGAGATCGTCGAGGAGCAAACCGCCAACTGGCAGCGCACCGAGGCGGCCGACCTGATGACCAACTGGCTGTCCGCCGGGCTCGAATTCGACGCGGTATTCTCCAACAATGACGAGATGGCCATCGGCGCAATCCAGGCACTGAAGTCCGCCGATATCTCCATGGACGAGATGATCGTGGGCGGCGTCGACGCCACCCAGGATGCGCTTGCCGCGATGCAGGCGGGCGATCTCGATGTCACTGTGTTCCAGAACGCCGCCGGCCAGGGCGAGGGCGCTGTCGACACCGCGCTCAAGCTCGCGCGCGGCGAGGAGGTCAACCAGAAGGTCTACATTCCCTTCGAGCTGGTCACGCCCGGGAACATCGACGAGTACATGAGCGCCAACTGATCGGACAGGCGCAAGAGGGGCGGCGCCCGCCGCCCCTTTCGCCCGCCGCGTCCCGCCGGGGCCAAACCGGCCGGACAGTACGGTCCAGGGAACCCAGACAATGGCTGAACAGGCACAGGCATCGACATCGACACAGGCCGCCGACGAAACGACGGTCAACCAACCGCCGCGCAAGCGCCGCGCCCACGAACTCAACGCGCTGTTCGGGCTCGTCGCGATCGCGCTGATCTTCGAAATTCTCGGCTGGATATTCCAGAACCAGAGCTTTTTGTTCAACACGCAGCGGTTGAGCATCCTCATCCTGCAGGTCTCGGTGGTGGGCATCATCGCGGTGGGCGTCACCCAGGTGATCATCACCGGCGGGATCGACCTGTCATCGGGCTCGGTGGTCGGCGCTGCCGCCATGATCGCCATGAGCTTTGCGCAGGTGAGTACATATCCGCGCGCGGTCTATCCCGAATTGACCGACCTGCCGGTCATCGTTCCGCTCCTGGTCGGGCTTGGCGTGGGGCTCGCGGCCGGACTGATCAACGGCTCGCTGATCGCCTTCACGAAGATACCGCCCTTCATCGCGACGCTCGGCATGATGGTGACGGCGCGGGGCGTGGCCAACTGGTATACGCGCGGCCAGCCCATCTCGTTCCCCACCGACAGCTTCGCCGCCATCGGGGACGGCATGACGCCGGTGGTGATCTTCGCGGGCGTGGCGCTGTTGTTCCATCTGGCGCTGAAATACACGAAGTACGGCAAACACACCTACGCCATCGGTTCGAGCGAGGACGCCGCGCGCATATCGGGCATCAATGTCGAGCGGCACCTCATGCTGGTCTATGCCATCGCGGGCTGCCTTGCCGGACTCGCCGGCATGGTGCTCGCCTCGCGCGGGCTGACGGCGCAGGCCGGCATGGGCGTGATGTACGAACTCGACGCCATCGCCATGGCGGTCATCGGCGGCGTGTCGCTGCGCGGCGGCCGCGGCTCGGTGATCGGCACGGTGATCGGCGCCGCCATCTTCGGCACCATCATCTCCGGTTTCACCTTCCTTCGGCTCGACGCCTACTACCAGGAAATGATCAAGGGCATGATCATCGTCGGAGCCGTGGTGCTCGACATGCATCGCCAGAGACGCCGCGCGGTCTCCTAGATCGTCGGGCGATCAGTCTAAATCGCCCGACGATCCAGATTTTTAGTGGTCGCGCCGGCTAAGCGAAAAACCGGCTTCCACTTTTTCGCCCGGCGCTCTAGCGCCGCGGACATGAACAGAAAGGTCACGACAATGGACCCCAAACCCATCCTGAAGACCGCAGGCCTGACAAAGCGCTATGGCGGCATTCACGCGCTCGAGGATGCCGATTTCGAGATGAACGAGGGCGAGCACGTCGCCATCGTGGGCGACAACGGCGCAGGCAAGTCCACCTTCGTGCGCATGATCACCGGCGTCGAGCAGCCCACCTCTGGCAGCATCTGGTTCGACGGACAGGACGTGGCGTTCCAGAGCCCGATCGACGCCCGCGAAGTGGGCATCGAGGCGGTCTATCAGAACCTCGCCCTGGCCGACGAACTGGACGTGCCCTCCAACATCTTCCTGGGACGCGAGGAGATCCTCGTCAATCTCGGGCCGTTCAGCATTCTCAACGAGAAAAAGATGTATCAGCGCTCGGTGGAGGTGCTGAACCAGACGGGGGTAAAGATCCCCGAGCTCAAGAGCAAGATCGCCCACATGTCGGGCGGTCAGCGCCAGTGCGTCGCCATCAGCCGGTCGGCGAGCTTCGCCTCGAAACTCATCATCATGGACGAGCCGACGGCGGCACTGGGCGTTCAGGAAACCACCCAGGTCGAGAACATCATCCGCAACCTCAAGGATCAGGGCATTTCCCTGATTCTCGTGAGCCACAACCTGAGGCAGGTGTTCAATCTCGTCGACAAGATCTGGGTGTTCCGCCGCGGGCGGATCGCCGGGTGCCTCGACGCCAAGAAGGCGGACGGCAACGAGGTGGTCTCGATGATCACCGGCGTGAAGGAAGGCGTTCACGAGAACGCCAG
>CAZNHG010000154.1:0-7437 GCA_964572555.1 uncultured Devosiaceae bacterium
ATACCCCACCGTCGCACCGTATTCACCGGTCGACTGCTCGGTAACCGCCACGTTGATGACGACCTTGTCGGGCGCACTGCCCGACTGGGTCGAGACGTTGACGGACGAGAAGTAACCCAAGTCCTCGATATTGCTCTTGCCGCGGCTGACGATGCTGCGATTGAACGGATCGCCCTCGGCGAAGCCGAGCTCGCGGCGGATCACGAAGTCGCGGGTCTTGTCGTTGCCGGTAATATTGATGCGCTCGACATAGACGCGTGCACCCTCGTCCACCAGATAGGTGACGTTGAAGGTGTTGTTCGAAAGGTTCCGGTCGATGCGCGGGCGCACGTCGGCGAAGGCGTAGCCCTGCCCCGTCGCGCGATATGCCATCTCCTCGGTCGTCTGCTGCAGGTCCCGCTGCGAATAGGTGTCGCCCTCATGCGTCTGCACGACCGAGGTCAGCGCGTCGGTGTTGAGGCCCGCGATGCTGGTCTCGATACCGACATTGCCGAACTGGTACTTCTGCCCCTCGGAAATCGTGAAGTTGATGAAATAGGCATTCTCGTTCGCATCGAACTCCGCCACGGCAGACGGCACCTGCACGTCGGGATAGCCGTGATTGGCGTAATACCGGCGTATCAGCTCCTTATCGACGGCGAGCTGGTCCTCGCTGTAGGTATCGTCGCGCAGCAGCCAGCTCAGAATGCCCGTCTCCTTGGTGCGGATGACGCCCTTGAGCGTACGCGCGCTAAACGCATTGTTGCCGGTGAAATTGATCGCCGCGATACCGGCGCGGTCACCCTCCTCGATGACGAAGACGACGCGTACGCGGGAGTTTTCCAGAACCTCGGTGCGCGAGCTGACATTCACGTTCGAATAGCCCGCCTGATCGTAGGCGAGCCGGATCGTCTGCTCGTCGGTGGAAAGGCCGCTCGCCGTGTAAACGCCGCGCGATCCCATGTTCACCATGGTCAGCAGCTGATCGTCGGAGAAACGCTGGTTGCCCTCGAACAGAACCGACGCGACGATCGGATTCTCGGAAACCGACACGCGCAACACGCCGCCGCCGTAATTGATGTCTACCGAACCGAACAGTCCGCTCGAGATCAGCGATTCGGTCGATGCATCGATCTGGCTGGCTGTCGCCCGGTCGCCCTGGCGAATGGTCAGGTAGGATATCACCGTCGCATCGTCGACCCGGGTGTTGCCGCTGACCGCAATCTGACTGACGGTTTGCGCCTGAGCTGCCTCGACGCCGAAGATGCCCCCGCTTTGCCCGGCAAACGGCGCAAAAAGAACGAGCGCCAGTGCCAAAAGCAGGCTGCGGAGCACGGTGGTGTGATGCATCATAATGTTATCTTGCCCCTCGGGACCCCTGTTCGGGAATGGCCGCACAGACCCAAACCCAAGCTAACTCCATTGAAAGCTTTTACTGTTTTTTTAATCAAGAGCAAGGGTTGAGCGGTTGTTGGGTTACCAAAAGCTTGGAACCTGTGCATTCCCGCAACACCCTCAAGCGACATTTCGATAGCGACTCATAACAGGTCGTTAACAACCGTGAAAACCATCAAAGACAGCACGATTGCAAGCCCGAACCTGAAGCCGATCTCCTGAATACGCATACTCAGCGGCCGTCCCCTGACCGCCTCGATAAGGTAGAACAGCAAATGCCCTCCGTCGAGCATCGGAATGGGCAGAAGGTTGAAAATTCCGATATTGAGCGACAGCAGCGCCGTCAGATTGATCAGCGCCACGAAGCCGAGCGTGGCCACTTCCCCCGAGATCTGTGCCACTTTCACCGGGCCGCCGATCTGGTCGAGGTCCCCGCGCCCGTAGAAGAAATCACCGATGAACGCCGCCGTCCGGTCGATGATGAAGCTGATTTCCTCGAGCGTCATCCCGACCGCTTCGACGGGATTCGGCCGGTAGAGTGTGAAGTCGTCCCGCTCCGTCTGCCGGCTCACCCCGATACGGCCAATCGTATGCTCGTTGCCGAATCGGTCCGTGATTTCAGTGGGTTCGGGCGTCATCTCGAAGGTCATTTCACGCCCGCCGCGATCCACAACCACCGTCACCGGCCGCCCCGGCGCTGTCGAGACGAGCCGCTGAAACTCGCTGAACCCGCGCACATCGTAACCGTCGACTTCCATGACCTCGTCGCCGGGCGCCAGTCCCGCTTCAGCCGCCGCCCCATCGGAACTTACCTCATCGATCGTCGCCGGGAGCGTATACTGCCCATACCCCAGCAGCAGCGCGTAAAGCACCGCGAACGTGAAGATCACGTTCGCCGCCGGACCTGCAACGACTACGGCAATTCGTTGCCATACGTTCTTGTTATAGAACAGGTTTTTCTGCTGCTCTGGCGGTAGGTCGCGGATCGTCTCGTCATCCGGCACGCTCGCGGCATTCATGTCGCCCACGAAACGCACATAACCGCCGAGCGGTACCGCCGAAACCCGCCAACGGGTCCCGTTCCTGTCATGGCGCCCGAACAGCTCGGGCCCGAATCCTATGGAAAAGGTGTGGATGGCCACCCCGTTCCAGCGCGCCACCAGATAGTGCCCCATCTCGTGCACGAACACGATAATGGTCAGCACGACCAGAAAGGGCAGGACATAAGACAGCAGCCAGACGATGAAATCCATGGATTCGCTTTCTGCAGAACGCACACGGCGGCGTGCCGCGCAACCTTATTGCCAGATCAGGACGCCGGCCGCCACCATATCCGGCCCCGCGTGCAAGGCGCCAATCACGAACAGGACAAGGGACGCAAGGGCAAGACTGTCCAGACGGTCCATCAAGCCCCCGTGTCCCGGAATCAGATCGCCGCTGTCCTTGATGCTGAAGTGCCGCTTGATCGCACTCTCGGCGAGATCGCCCAGTTGCCCCGACAGGCTGAATACGGCGGTCATGATCGCCCCGATCCACCAGGGCGACGGCGTGAAGGCCACCCAGAAAACCGTGCCCGCAACGACGGCCGCGACCAATCCGCCCAGCGCGCCGGACCAGGTTTTCGACGGCGAGATGTCCGGAGACAGCTTGGCACCCCCGATATGCCGGCCGGTGAAAAACGCCGCGGAATCCGTCAGCCAGACCGAGAGAGCCAGGAGGGCACCGGCAACGACGCCGTCCTGCCCCACGCCGCGCATGGCCATCAGTGCGATGACCACCAGTCCGCAATAAAGCACCCCCCCTGCCCGCCAGACGCGCGCCGGACTGGGAATCGCCAGGGCCAGCACAACACCCGCCGCAATGAGCGCAGCGCTGCCGGGCTCACCGAAGAAGGGAAAAACCAGTGCCACCAGAGCAACGATGCCGATCAGCGCCGTGCCGGCAAGCCCCGGCCTCTGGCCGGTCGTCATGATCTCCCATTCCCGATAGGCGCCCGCGAAACAGCCGCCGACAAGAAGCGCAAACCAGACATGGCCGAGATAGAGAGCCAGAATGACGATGGGAACGAGGATGACCGCCGATATGACTCGCGGCCCGAGGTCGGCCCAGACCCGGCGGCGGGGCGTGTCCTGGCCGGTATCCTTCATGCCTCTCGCGCCTTCACATCCCCGAACCGCCGCTCGCGACGACCATATTCCTCAAGAACCCTCACGAACGAATCCTCATCGAAGTCCGGCCAGTAGTCGTCGATGAAGATAAGCTCGGAATACGCGGCCTGCCAGATGAGAAAATTGGAAAACCGCTGCTCTCCGCTGGTGCGCAGCACAACGTCCGGGTTCGGCAGATCGGCGGCGTAGAGCGCCCGGGTTATATCGGCCTCGCCGATGTCCTCGGGCGCCAGTGTCCCGTCCTTCACCTGCTCGGCCAGCCGGCGGACGGCGCTGACGATCTCGGTCTTGCCGCCGTAATTGAAGGCCACCACAAGGGTGAGGCCGGTGTTGTGGGCGGTATCGTCCTCCGCCTTGCGGATGAGCCCGAGGACCTGGTCGTCGAGCCCGGTGCGTTCGCCGATAATGCGGATGCGCACATTGTTGCGTATCAGGCGGTTGAGATCCGATGAGACGAAGCGGCGCAGCAGGCCGAAGATGAAGTTCACTTCCTCGGTCGGCCGCCGCCAGTTCTCCGACGAAAAGCTGAAGACCGTCAGATAGTCGACGCCGTACCTGACGCAATACTCCACCAGCCGGCGCAGCGCATCGGTACCGGCGCGATGCCCCTCCGTACGGCGCTTGCCGCGCGACGTGGCCCAACGGCCATTGCCATCCATGGTGACAGCGAGATGGCGCGGCACCTTCGTCGGGGATGCCGCGCGGGCCAGGTTGCCGGTCGCGCTCTCGCTGGGCATTGGTGCCCTCCGTTGATGGGCGGCCGGAACGTTTTCGCAAGGCAGGCGGGACCTGATCCGCCTCGAAACCGCGACCACCCTGCAGATCGGAATTGCCGGCGTGCCGCCACGCCGGAGCCTTCCTAGACCTGCATGATTTCCTTTTCCTTGCTCTCGAGCATCTCGTCGATCTCGCTCACGGCGTCATCGGTCGCTTTCTGGACCTGCTCGGACAGGGAATGGCTCTCATCCTTGCCGATGTCGCCGTCCTTTTCCATCTTCTTGAGCTGATCCATGCCGTCACGCCGGATATGACGCACGGCGACACGCGCCTGCTCGGCATAGTTGTGCGCCACCTTGGTCAGTTCCTTGCGGCGCTCCTCGTTGAGTTCCGGTATCGGCACGCGGATCACCGCGCCCTCGCCGGCCGGGTTGAGACCGAGCCCGCTATCCCGGATTGCCTTCTCGACCGCGTTGGCAAGCGAAGCGTCCCACACCTGAACGCTGAGAAGGCGCGACTCCGGCACGGAAATCGTCGCGACCTGGTTGAGCGGCATCGTGCCGCCGTAGGCCGGAACCTGGACCGGATCGAGCATGCTCGCACTTGCACGCCCGGTACGCAGACCGCCGAACTCCTCCTTGAGCGCACTCACGGATTTGTCCATCCGCGTCTTCAAGGAGTCGAGAGAAAAGTCGCCAGCCATTTGTCAGGTCCTCTGTTCTCGGGCAGGTCAGCTGATGCGGGTGCTCAAGGCACGGCCGTCGAGAACGCCGACCAGCCCTTCGTCAACGTTCAGCGCGTAGACAATTATCGGTAGAGCATTATCCCGGGCAAGGGCAAATGCCGCTGTATCCATCACACGAAGATCGCGCCGGATCACGTCGTCGTAGCTGATGGTTTCGAAGCGTTCCGCGTCCGGATTGCTGTGCGGGTCGTCCGCATAGACCCCGTCGACCTTCGTACCCTTGAGGAGCACGTCGCACCTGAGCTCGATCGCCTTGAGCGCGGCGGCCGTATCGGTCGTGAAGAACGGATTGCCGGTGCCACCGGCGCAGATCACGATGGACCCGCCCTCGATGGCCGCGATCGCGCCGCGCTGGGTAAAGGTATCGGCGATCGAGGGCATCGACACGCTCGAGAACACATGGCTCTTGCCGCCATTGCGCCGGATTGCATCGCCGAGGGCCAGCGCGTTGATCACGGTGCCCAGCATGCCCATGTGGTCGCCGACCACCCGATCACCGCCCTTGGCGGCCACGGCCATTCCTCGGAAGATGTTGCCGCCGCCGATAACGATGCCGATCTCCACCCCGCTATGGGCGAGCGCCACGATCTGCTGGGCGACGTGGTCGAGAAACCTGGGCTCGACCCCATATGACTGGTCTCCGGCGAGCGCTTCGCCGGAGACCTTCAAAAGTACGCGCTTATAACCGGATATTGCCATCCGCCGCCCTCGTGAAACTCGTTCCGAAGCGTCGAATCCTCCGGCGCCCGGTCGCCACGTTACTGAGTGCCCGCTGTCGCCGCAACCTCGGCGGCAAAGTCGGCCTCTTCCTTCTCGATCCCCTCGCCGATAGCGTAGCGGGTAAAGGCCGTGAGCTTGATCGGGGCGCCGGCGTCCTTCTCGGCCTCCTTGATCACGTCCTGAACGACGGTCTCGCCGTCGACCACGAAGATCTGGGACAGAAGGCAGACTTCCTCGAAGTACTTGCGCATGCGGCCCTCGACCATCTTCTCGGCGATCTCGGCCGGCTTGCCGGATGCGATGGCCTGCTCCTTGAGTACGCTACGCTCCTTCGCGACATCCTCGGCGGACAGATCGTCCGGCGAAATCGCCAGCGGATTGGTCGCGGCGATGTGCATGGCCAGCTGGCGGCCAAGAGCCTCGAGAGCGGCCTTGTCGCCGCTCGACTCAAGGCCGACCAGAATGCCGAGCGAGCCGAGCCCGTCGGCAACGGCGGAATGCACATAGGTGCCGACCACGCCCTCGCTGACCTCGATCACGTCGGAGCGGCGCAGGGTCATGTTCTCGCCGATCTTGGCGATCGCCTCGGTCAACTCGGCCGAAACCGAGCGGCCGGTGCCCGGATACGCCGCCTCGCCGAGTGCGGTGACGTCGCCGTTCACGTCGAGCGCCAGCTTGGCGATGGTGCCCACCACCTGCTGAAACGCCTCGTTGCGCGCAACGAAGTCGGTCTCAGAGTTCACCTCGACGATGGCCGCGCGGTTGCCGGCCGGCGCGATGCCGACAAGACCTTCCGCCGCGACACGGTCCGCCTTCTTGGCCGCTTTCGCCAGCCCGCGGGTGCGCAGCCAGTCGACGGCGGCATCCATGTCGCCATCGGCCTCCTGAAGAGCCTTCTTGCAGTCCATCATGCCGACGCCGGTCAGCTCGCGGAGTTCCTTTACCTGAGCAGCACTGATTGCCATGGTAACTACCTTTATCCTGTTCGGGCGCGATCAGCGCCCTGAATAAGTCGATCCTGGTGACGCGCCTGTGACGCTCAGCCCTTGGCGTACTCGGCAGCCTGCTCGAGCCAGCCGTCGCGCTCGATCCGCCCCTTGAAGTTCAGGGCGTCGTCGACCTTGGCGATATCCTCGCCGGAGAAGTTGGCGATCTGGGCAAATGTCGTGATACCGATCGCGTTCAGCTTCTTCTCGAGCACGGGGCCGACACCGGTGATCTTCTTGAGGTCGTCGGCATCGCCCTCCGGCGCGGTGAACAGCGGGGCCAACTCGCCGTCGGCCGCAGCTTCCTCGCCATTGGCCTCGGCCGCAGCAGGGGCCTCTTCGACCGGCGCAGCCTGCTCTGCCGCAGCGGGGGCCTCGGCAACGGCAGCTTCGGCAACGGCCTCGGCCGGCGCAGCATCGGCAGCGACATCGGCGATTGCCGGTTCCTCGGGAGCGGCCTCGGACGCACCCAGATCGACGCCCTCGGCGGCCGACGAGCGGGAAATGCCGTCGATGGCAGCCTTCGACACCAGCGAGCAGTACAGCTCGAGAGCGCGCGCGGCGTCATCGTTGCCCGGAATCGGGAAATCGATGAGGTCCGGATCGCAATTGGTGTCGACGACAGCGACCACCGGAATGCCCAGGCGGCGCGCTTCCTTGATGGCGATCGATTCCTTGTTGGTGTCGATCACGAACAGAAGGTTCGGCAGATTGCCCATGTCCTTGA
>CAZNHG010000155.1:0-7390 GCA_964572555.1 uncultured Devosiaceae bacterium
CCTGGGACGCTGGCCGCGCAAGGGCATCTTTCTCGACCGCAAGAAGATGTATGCCGACGCGGACGACGTGCTCGAGCGGCTCAAGGTGAACGTGAACTCGGTCTATCAGCGCGTCGAGAGCCTGTCGGGCGGGCGCCAGCAGTCGGTGGCGATCGCGCGGGCCATTTCGTTCAATCCCAAGGTCGTGATCCTCGACGAGCCGACGGCGAACCTGTCGCACACCGCGACGCAGAGCCTTCTCGAGACGATGAAGGAGCTGCGCGACCAGGGGGTGGCGCAGATCATCATCTCGCATCGCCTGGTGGACATCTTCGAGGTCGGCGACCGGGTGATGATTCTCAAGCGTGGCGAGGCGGTCGGCGACCGCTATGTCGCCCATACGGACGAGCACGAGATGCTGCAGCTGATCGTGACGGGCACCAAGGACACGGCACTGACAGCGGACGAGGCGCTGCGGCAGCGGCAGGCCGGCGGCACGGAGGCGCGGCCGGAGGTGTAGGGCGGCCGGATGTGCCGTGCTTCCTGCTTTGAACATTCGGTTTCCATTCTCTCCATGCCTTCCCTTCCTCCTCTCCATGCTGTCACCCCGGCTCGGGGGCCGGGGTAACAAGCTGCGGGGCGTGGCTGCCGTCTCGCGCGCTTGTCATAAGGACTACGTCGAATGACAGGAGGCCGCCCGGCACTGGAGATGCACAGCTGTCGAAGATGCTCAGTCGCCTCGATGCGCCATCTCGTTGATTTTTCTTCCTGACCGGTAGCCGCCCACACCATGCCGCCAATTCAGTTGACAGCCGAAAGCGCTTTCGGTAGCGTTCTGACTGTTCCGAAAGCGCTTTCGATAAAGCAAGAGGCAACAAGCCTCGGGCGCGTTCGGCGGGAGGAGCCTTTGAGCCGGGATAACCGTTCGACTGTCAGAAAGTCCGAGCCGATGTCGATTGCGCGGCTGGCTGCGCATCTGGGATTGGCGGAAGGTACCGTTTCGCGGGCTCTCAACAATTATCCGGACATTGCGAAAACGACTCGTGAGCGTGTCGCCGAGGCGGCGCGGGAGCTGGGGTATCGGCCGTCCTCGACGGCGCGGCGGCTGGCGACCGGCGTCATCGAGACGGTGGGTTTCGTGCTGCCGGAGCGGGACGGGCATGTGTCCGATCCGTTCCTGGCGGAAATGCTCGACGGGATCGCGAGCGAGCTGGCCGCGCACGACTGGGACCTGATTGTCGCCGCGGTGCCCGAGGGGCACGACGAGCGCGATGTCGCCGAGCGCCTGATCCGGGCGGGCAAGGTCGGCGGCTTCGTGCTGACGCGTACACGGCGCGAAGATCCGCGTATCGCGTTCCTGAAGGAGCAGGGGATTCCGTTCGTGGTGCACGGGCGCACCGAGGATCCCTCGGGCTATGCCTGGCTCGACGTCGACAACGAGAAGGCGTTCGTCGATGCGGTGCACTATCTCTACAACCTCGGGCACCGGCACATCGCCTATATCGGCGGACAGCTGGAGTTCAACTACGCGCATCTCAGGCGCAACGGCTATCAGCGCGCGATGGACGAGGTCGGCCTGGAGGTGGCGCGCGGCTATCTCGTCGACGGGGTGACCGAGGCCATGGCCGCCGACGATGCCATGTCGCAGATGCTGGCGCTGCCGACACCTCCGACCGCGGTTCTGTGTGTGACCGATGCGGTGGCGCTGGGGGCGATGCGCGCGATCTCGCGCGGGGGCCTGCGGCCGGGGCACGACGTGTCGGTGATGGGCTATGACGGCCTGCCCACCGGGCTCGCGGCCGATCCGCCGCTGACGACGATGAGCCAGTCCAGCCACGATGCGGGGCACGAGGTCGCCCGCATGATCAAGGCCCTGATCGAAGGAGCGGAGCCAAGAGATTCCCAGGTCTTGTGGGAAGCGCGGTTGACGCAGCGCGCGTCGACCAACCCGCCGGTGAGCGCGCCGGCGCAATCATCTTCGGATACATCCAAGGGAGGACTATCATGATATCCAGAACAACCGGTGTCGTCGGCGTGTCGCTGACGGCCCTGATGCTCAGCACATCGCTGGCTAGCGCGCAGCTGAGCATGTGGACCACGGAGGAGCAGCCCGACCGCGTGGCCAAGCAACAGCAGCTCGCAGATGACTTCGAGGCCGAGACGGGCACCTCGGTCGAGATCATTCCGGTCACCGAGAGCGAACTGGGCACGCGTGCGACGGCGGCGTTTGCTGCGGGCAACCTGCCGGATATTCTCTATCACCCGCAGCAATACGCGCTGCCCTGGGCGGAAGCGGGCATTCTCGATACCGAGGCGGCCAACGAGATCGTCGAGGATCTCGGCCGGGATACGTTCGCGCCCGGTGCGCTCGCATTCGCGGAATTCGACGGCGAGACGGCATCGGTGCCGGTCGACGGGTGGACGCAGATGATCGTCTACCGCGCGGACCTGTTCGAGGAAGCCGGGCTGGAGCCGCCCACGAGCTACGAGGCGATCGCCGCGGCGATCGAGGAACTGCACAATCCGCCCGAGATGTATGGGTTCGTCGCGGCCACGAAGGTGGACGAGTCGTATATGAGCCAGTTGCTCGAACACGTCTTCCTGGCAAACGGGGTGAGCCCGGTGCATGCCGACGGCTCGACCGGCTTCGATCCCGATGCGACCGTGGAAGCGCTCGAGTTCTACAAGACGCTGGCGGAAGCCTCGCCTCCGGGCGATCTTTACTGGCAGCAGTCGCGTGAGCTCTACTTCACGGGCCAGACGGCGATGATCATCTGGTCGCCGTTCATTCTCGACGAGCTTGCCGGCCTGCGTGACAGCGATCCCCCGGCGATCAACGACGATCCGACCTCCACCGAGCTGGCGAGCAAGACGGGCGTGGTGACCACACTGTCCGGGCCTTCGAACCCGGAGGGCTCGGCCTGGGCCGATATCCGGTATTTCGGCATCACCATCGATGCGGATACCGATCCGGCCTCCGAGTTCGTCAAGTACTCGATGAGCGAGGGGTACACCCAGACCCTGTCCATCGCGCCGGAAGGCAAGTTCCCGGTGCGCCGGGGCACGGCCGACGAGCCGAACAAGTTCGTCGAGGAATGGTCGACCCTTCCCGTGGGCGTCGACCGGAAAGCACCGCTGGGTGAGTTGTACCCCGAGCAGGTGGTCAACGACATCGTGACCGGCCTGGAGACGGCCGGACGCTGGGGCGTTACCGAGAACCAGCTCGCGCTGGCCTCGCGCATCATCAACTCGCAGGTGATCAACCGGCTGGTGCGTGAGTATCTCGATGGCGAGCGCGACGCCGCGGCGACCGTCGAGGCGATGAACGAGGCGATTGCCGAGATCGAGTAGCGATCCGCCAATTGCGGTTTCCGGGCGGCGGTGCGCTGCCGTCCGGGCATGTTCTCCAGCAGCCGGGATTCTGCGATGAGTAATACAGACAGCGCGTCCGAGGGGACCGGGGCGGCTTCCGTGTCCCGCCGGCGGCGCAAGGCCGGGCCGATGGCGCGCGGCGAGGCAAGGCTGGCCCTGGGCATGCTCCTGCCCACTTTCCTG
The DNA here is from genome assembly GCA_964572555.1 of uncultured Devosiaceae bacterium. Taxonomy (GTDB): domain Bacteria; phylum Pseudomonadota; class Alphaproteobacteria; order Rhizobiales; family Devosiaceae; genus CAZNHG01. The sequence goes on from CAZNHG010000155.1 coordinate 3,535, forward strand.
ATCGTTCTGGCCATCGTCCTGTTTCCGCTGCTGGCCAATTTCTGGATCTCGGTGAAGCCGGTGAGCCTGGCCGACCTGCGGGCGGCGGCGCCCATCGTTTCCGAGCGCGTGCGCGGGGACATGGATACGGCGGGGCAGAGTTTTACGGTGGAGTATCGCCTGCGCAACTCCTCGCAGAGCGACGTCATCGGCAATGTCACGCTCGAGGACACGCTGCCCGAGGGGGTGACGGTTCAAAGCGCGGACGAGCGCTGCACTATCGAGGGGCAGGCCGTCTTCTGCGAACTGGGAGAATTCGAGCCGCGTTTCCGGGGTGAAGTGGTGCTCGAACTGGTGCCGGACGCGGCGTTTGCCGCCGATCCGGTTTCGCCGCGCGACGGTGAGCCGGTCATGTCGGGCGATGCCGCCAATGTGCTGACCAACGCCGAGTTCAGTATCGAGAATTTCGTGCGGATCTTCGATTCCGACGAGTTCTGGGGCGTGCTGTGGGTGACGGTGATCTACACCGTGTTCGGCACCGCGGGGGCACTGGTGTTCGGCCTGTTCGCGGCGCAGTTGATGAACACGGAGTTCTTCGGGCGCTCGTGGCTGAGGGGGCTGTTCCTGTTCCCCTATGTCGCGCCGGTGATCGCGGTGGCCTTCACATGGGTGGTGCTGCTCGACCCGTTCTCGGGCACGTTCAACGCCATTCTGCAGCGCATGGGGGTCACCGAGGCGGGCATCAACTTCTTCGGCCAGCGGGCCGTCGAGATGAATTTCTTCGGGCTGACGGTCGACTTTCCGCTGGCGCTGGCCTCCGTGATCGCTTTCGAGGCGTGGCGGTATTTCCCGCTGTCCTTCCTGTTCATCCTGGCGCGGATGCAGTCGATTTCGCCCGACCTCTACGAGGCGGCGGAGGTGGACGGGGCGTCGCCGTTCCAGATGTTCTGGCACATTTCGCTGCCGCAGCTTTTGTCGATCCTGTCGACGCTGTTCCTTTTGCGCTTCATCTGGACGTTCAACAAGTTCGACGACATCTTCCTGCTCACCGGCGGGGCGGCGGGCACGCGTACGCTGACCGTCGAGGTCTACGAGCAGGGTTTCGCGCTGGCCAATCTCGGCGCCGGCGCGGCGGTGGCGGTCGTCGTGTTCCTGTTCCTTGGGTGCTTCGCCACGCTGTATTTCCGCTTCATTCACCAGGAGGAGGGCTGAGCCATGCAACTCGGAATTGGCCTTTTGCTCGCCCTTGCCTCCGGCGCCTTCTGGGGTGCGCTGGCTATCGGGCTTGCGGGGATTTTGCTGACGCTCGTTACCGGGCTTGCGGCGACGCCGGTGATCCTCGCCGGTGTGGCGGCAGGTGCGCTGAGCGGCGGGGTGATCGTGACCCGCGATCCGGAAATGCGTACGAGCGGGACGCTTCTGGGCGCGTTCGTCGCGGCGGTGGTCGGCATGCTGCTGGCGTCGTTCGCCATGCCGTTCTCGCAAAGCCTCGGGGTGGCGACGGTCATCCAGGCGATTGCGATCGCCGCGCTGTGCGGCGCGGTGACGCTGGGCAACTGGGCGGTACTCGACGGCATCGGCGCGGGCCGGCAGAGCCGGTACCAGGTCGAGGTGGTGCTGGCGCGGGTGCTCAAGGGTTTCGGGTTCGTCTTTTTCACCGTGCTGGTGGTCTTGCCGTTCTACGTCATGCTGATGACGAGCCTGAAGAGCCAGCAGTCCCTGTCGATGAACCCGCTCGATCTTTCGCTCGACCTGGGCCGGGGGGCAGACCTTTTCAGCAGCTATTACGAGCTGTTCACCCAGTACAATTTCGGCCGGTTCATGCTGGTCTCGGGGATCGTTTCGACGTGCACGGTGATCATCACGCTGCTGTTTTCCATCCCCGGCGCGTACGCCGTGGCGCGGCTGCGGGTCCGGGTGCGGGCGGCGATGACGCAGTCGATCCTTCTCATCTACATGGTGCCCGCCATCGTCCTGGTCATTCCGCTTTACGCGGTGTTCTCGCAGATGGGGCTGCGCGACAGCCTGTTGGGGCTGCTGATCGTTTATCCGGCGACGACGCTGCCGGTGGCGCTCTACATGCTGCAGGGGTATTTCCGCGGCATTCCGCATGAGCTCGAGGAAGCGGGGCTGATGGACGGGTTGAACCGGCTGGGTGTGATCGTGCGCATCACCCTGCCGCTGTCGCTGCCGGCACTGGCATCGGTGGCGCTCTACGTCTTCATGATCGCGTGGAACGAGTTCCTGTTCGCGTTCATGTTCCTGGACGATCCGAGCATCTTCACCCTGCCGCGCGGCGTGGTCGCGCTCGATTCCGCCGAGGTGCCGCGCCAGCACCTGATGGCCGGCGCGGTGGTGGCGACCGTACCGATACTGGTGATTTTCCTGTGGTTCGAGAAGTTCCTGGTGCAGGGGCTGACCGCAGGCAGCGTCAAGGGATAGTTCGATGACGAGTGAGGACAGCAAAGCGCTGGACGAGGCCGCCCGCGCCATTCTGCGGCAGAACGATCGCGGCGGGTATACCGTGCCGACGAACGGGCTCTATCCGTTCCAGTGGAACTGGGACTCGGCGCTGGTTGCGCTGGGGTTCGCGACCTTCGACACGGACCGGGCCTGGACCGAGATCGAAACGCTACTGGCCGCGCAATGGGGCGACGGCATGGTGCCGCACATCATCTTCTGGAAGGACGATGCGGGGTATTTCCCCGGGCACGACCAGTGGGGAATCGAGGGGACGCCGCCGACTTCGGGGATCACCCAGCCGCCGGTGGCGGCGAGCGTGGTGCGGCGGCTGCATGTGCTGTCGGGCGACGATGCGCGGGCGCGCAAGCTGGTGGCGGCACTCGACCGGTGGCATCAGTGGTTCGCGACGGCGCGCGACCCGGAGGGGCGCGGGCTGGTGGCCATCACGCACCCCTGGGAAAGCGGGCGCGACAACCTGCCGGACTGGGACCGGCCACTGTCCTTCGTGGACACCTCGAAGGTGGGGACATACGAGCGGCGCGATACCCAGCACGTGCATGCCGACCAGCGGCCGCACAAGGCCGAATACGACAAGTACATGGCGCTGGTGCAGTTCGGGCGTGAGCACAACTGGGACATCGAGACGATTGCGGCGCGCAATCCGTTCTGGGTGGCGGATGTCGGGGTCAACGCGATCCTGCTGCGCGCCGAGCGCGATCTCGCGGCCCTGGCGGAGAGGCTGGGCGAGAAGCTGATCGCCGATGCGGCGACGGCCCGCGCCGACCGCATGGCGGCGGGGCTCGACCGGCTCTGGGACGCGGAGCTGGGCGGGTATGTCTCGCTCGATCTGAGGCGCGACGAAAAGGCCACGACGCTGTCGGCGGGGACGCTGCTGTCGCTCTATGCGGGCGCCGTGACGCCGGCGCGCGCGGAACATCTTGCCGGAAAGCTGACGGCGTGGGGCGAGCAGGTGCGCTATCTCGTGCCGAGCTACGACCCCGGCGGGGCGCAGTTCGACGCCATCCGCTACTGGCGCGGCCCGGTGTGGGCCGTGGTCAACTGGATGATCGCGCGCGGGCTGGCGCGGAACGGGCGGCGCGCGCTTGCCGAGCGCGTCAGGCAGGACACGGGCCGGCTCATCGCGACAGCCGGATTTTACGAGAGTTTCGACCCGGTCACCGGGAACGGCTGCGGCGGGGGCGATTTCTCCTGGACCGCGGCGATGTGGCTTGCGTGGGCATCCCCCAGCGCCGGCGACTGGCAGGAGGAGGCTTGAATGGGGCACATCCAGCTCAAAGACGTGCATAAATTCTTCGGGCAGCTCGAGATCATCAAGGGTATCGATCTCGAGATAAACGAAGGCGATTTCATCATCTTCGTCGGGCCCTCAGGGTGCGGCAAGTCCACGCTGTTG
>CAZNHG010000156.1:0-7374 GCA_964572555.1 uncultured Devosiaceae bacterium
CCGTTCCGCGCCAGCGTGACCTCGTTCATGTAGAGGTGCCGGCTCATCTCGATCTGCAGGGCATGCACGCCGTAGTGTGGCCGGCCGTAGGTGCGCGTGATGTAGCCGCCGGCATAGGGGCGGTTGCGCGCCACCTTGAGCCCGGCCCCGGAAAACAGCGCTTCGGCCATGTCGACGATGGCGGGGGCGCAGGAGGTGCCGTAGCGGTCGCCCAGAACGACGTCGGGCGGGCTGCGGTCGCCCGCGCGGGTGAGGCGCGGCATGGAGTGGCAGTCGATCAGCACGGCGACGCCGAACTGGGCCAGCGTGGTGCTGAGCAGCTGCTGAAGCGTCTGGTGGTAGGGCTGGTAGATGCCCTCGATGCGCATGCGCGCATCGTCGAGCTGCAGGCGCTCGCGATAGATCGGCTTGTTTTCCGCCACGACCCTGGCCAGCGTGCCCAGCCCGGCGGCGACGCGCGGCGAGTTGGTGTTGTAGCGCTCGGGCAGGGTCTCCACGAACATGGCCGGATCGAGCTCGAAGGGTTCGCGATTGACGTCGAGATAGGCGCGCGGGAAATGGGCGCGCAGCAGCGGTACGCCCATGTGGGGCGCGCGGCCGTAGAGCTCGTCGACATAGGCGTCTTCGGACTGGCGGATGGAGAGATGGTCGAGCCGGGTGAGCTTGAGGAAGCGGTCGGGATAGTCGCGGCCCGAATGGGCGGAATTGAACACGAACGGAGCCACCGCCCGGCGGGGCCGTATCGTCTCGAAGGCGGGCCTGTCCGAAAAGTCAGATTTCACGCATCCCCTCACACGCTGGCGCATGGCGACTTATGCACAGCCCAAGTGTGCCCGGCACGGGCGGGAAAGTCCATAAGCCAGATTTGTCGCGGAGAGTGATTACATCGGTGGTTGCGTCCTGCTAAAACTCGATTAAACATCCATCACGCAAATCCCGCCAACCGGTGAGTGACGAGGCATCGATGAATCGCATCCTTCTTGCGGAAGACGACGCGGACATGCGTCAGTTTCTGACGCGCGCGCTCAAGAATGCAGGCTACGAGGTCGTGTCCTTCGACAACGGCAAGTCGGCATACGAGCGCTTGCGGGAGGAGCCGTTCACACTTCTGCTCTCGGACATCGTCATGCCGGAGATGGACGGGATCGAGCTGGCGCGGCGGGCGACCGAACTCGATCCCGACCTCAAGGTGATGTTCATCACCGGCTTCGCGGCGGTGGCGCTCAACCCGGACAGCGAGGCGCCCAAGGACGCCTCGGTGCTGTCCAAGCCGTTCCATTTGAAGGACCTCGTGAACGAGGTCGAGCGGCTCCTCGCTGCCTGAACTGCCCAAAGCGCGAGAAGGCGCGACAAGGCTATTGACCGCGCGCACGGTTTTGTGGTCTATCGCCTCGCAGCCCGAGGCCGCTCCGCGTGGCACGGCAATACGGATGGGCGTGTAGCTCAGCGGGAGAGCACTACGTTGACATCGTAGGGGTCCCTGGTTCAATCCCAGGCACGCCCACCATCCTTTTCCCTAAATCCTTGATACGACGCGTTTCTGGCGCACGCACCTCATGTCTCGAGGGCGGCTGCGACCAGCGCCTTCGCGTGCAGTTCGGTCGTGTCGTAGACCGGCAGCGGGCTGGTGGAATCGTCGATGAGCAGGCCGATCTCGGTGCAGCCCAGGATGACGGCCTCGGCACCCTGTGCCGCGAGGCGCTCGATGGCGCCGACATAGGTGGCGCGGGAGGCGTCGGTGACGATGCCGCGGCACAGCTGTTCGTAGATGATGCCGTTGAGTTCGGTGTGCCCCACGCCGGGGACGACCGGGTCGAGCCCGCGCTCCCTGAGCCGGTCCGCATAGAACGGTTCCTCCATGGTGAAGCGGGTGCCCAGCAGCCCGACACGCTCGAAACCGTCCTCCAGCAATTCGTCGGCGGTGGGGTCGGCGATGTGGACGAAGCGGGCGGTTGTGGCGCCGGTGATGGTGCCCGCGACGATGTGCATGGTGTTGGTGGCGAGCGCGATGATCTCCGCCCCGGCCGCCTCGAGCTTTTGCGCGCTGTCGGCGAGAACGGCGCCGGCCTCGTCCCAGCGGCCGGCGTTCTGCATCTCCGCGATGGGCGCGAAATCGAGCGAGTGCATCAGGATCGGGGCCGAGTGCAGGCCGCCGAGGCGTTCGGCGGTGGCGCGGTTGAGGGCGGCGTAGTAGTGGGCCGTCGACTCCCAGCTCATGCCGCCGATCAGGCCGATGGTCTTCATGACGTGCTCCCGGCCCGTGTTTCGTCGCGCAGCTTTTGCGGCACGTGGGCGAAGGCGGCGATCACCTGGTCGTAGGCGGGGCGCTTGAAGGGCACGATCAACTCGGCGACGTGGTCGAGATCAATCCAGCGCCAGGCGCTGAATTCGGCCGGATGCGTGCCGCCGGCGGGATGCAGGACGTCGATTTCGTCCTCGTCGCCCTCGAACTGCATGGCGAACCATCTCTGGCGCTGGCCGCGATATTTGCCCTTGAGGGCGGTGCCCAGCAGTTCGTCGGGCAGGTCGTAGAAGATCCAGTCCGGTGCGGCGGTGAGGATCGAAGCGGACGTCACCGATGTCTCCTCGTAGAGTTCGCGCAGCGCGGCGTCGATCGGCTCCTCGCCCTTGTCGATGCCGCCTTGCGGGAACTGCCAGGAATAGTCGAGCGACCCCGCCTCGCCGGGTACACGCTGGCCGATGAACGCCTCGCCGGCACGGTTGAACAGTACCACGCCCGCGCAATCGCGATAGGGCAGGCTCTCTCTTTCGGGGGTGGGCATGAGGTCTCCCGGAGTGTCAGGGGTTGGACATGAGGGCGCTCACGGGCACCAGCACGATACCCTTGTCGTCAAGCCCGCCGGCCCATTCGGCGATGGCGTCGATGGAGACGGGCAGGGCCGAGGCGATGCCGACGGCGGTGCCGTCCTCGACGGCCTGTTGTTCCAGCATCTCCAGCGCCGACATGATCGCGCTGCGCGAGGGTTTCGCATCGATCTCCACGTCGGCGCGCCGGAAGGGAATGTCGTTGCTCGCCGCCAGGTTGCCCGCGAGCGAGCGCCGGGACGTGCCGTCGTCGACATACCCGAGCCCGCGCGTGCCGATCTCCTCCATCACGGGCGCAAAATCCTCCGCCGAGGCGGTGAACCGGGCCCCCATGTGGTTGATCACCCCGGCATAGCCGCCGACGCGTGCGAGCAGCCAGAACAGACGGTCGAGATTGGCCCGCGCCGGCTGGCCCGTGAGCAGCGTTTGCGGGCCGGGATCGTTGTCGGGATAATCGAACGGCTCGAGGGGAAGCTCGAGCAGGATTTCGTGGCCGCCGTCACGCGCCGCGCTGGCGGTGCGCTGCAGCGAGCGGGCATAGGGGGCGAAGGAGAGCGTGACGTTGTCGGGCAGTTTTTCGACGGCCTCGAGGGTCGTGTCCTCGTTCAGTCCCATGCCGGAGACGACCACCGCGACAAGGGGCGAATCGGTTCCCGAGGACGTGACGGAGGCCCTGGAATAGGCGGCGAAGGGTGTCTGGCCCTCCGGGCCCACCATGGGCAATGGTCCGTTCGGGGTTTCCTCGACAAGGGCGGGCCGGGCGCCGAAGGCGTTGAGCGCGGCGACATCGGGATTGCCGCCGGGCACGCCGCTGTCGGGAATGTCGTCCCCCAGCACGGTGATCGAGGGGCTGCCGTCTTCGCCGCCGATCCGCTGGGTCGCGACTTCCGGCTCCCGGTCGGGCGGGGATGTGGTGACCTCATCGGCGACCTCGTTGCCGCTCGGGCCCGACGAGATGGCGACCTCGGCGGTGGGGCGGCCGCCGCCGGGATCGTCGATCAGCAGGATCCGGCCGGCCGTGACGATGACCAGAAGCGCCGCGACACCGCCCATGATGCGCGCGAGCGGCAATTGCGCGATCCGGAAACGGCGACCGCCGCCGTCCTCGCCGCCGCGTTTCCTGCGCTTCAAAGGCTGATTGAGCTCGTCCGCCATGGCCAATCGTTCCCGCAACCCGGCATTTCCGCTTTACGCCCGGAAACGCTCCAGGCCCCGTATCGCGGTGCGAATCACGGGGTCTGGAGAGTCATAACACGGATCAGCCTTCCGGATCGGGCGGGAATGCCGGGTCCGTTTCCGCGCCCCCGATCAGATCGACGGCGTAGTTGAGCTGGGTGTCTTCCTCGCGGTCCTGGGGGACATAGACCGAGGAGCCGGTCGAGGTCTCCTCTTCGCCCTCGCCCTGGATGTGGCCGGGCAGGGCCGCTTCGCCCACGATCTGGTCGCGCCCCTGGAATTCCTCGGGCACTTCCTGCAGCACCCGGATGTCGGGGGTGATGCCGGCCGCCTGGATGGAGCGGTTGTCGGGCGTGTAGTAGCGCGCCGTGGTCAGGCGCATGGCGCCGTTGCGGCCCAGCGAGATGATCGACTGTACCGATCCCTTGCCGAAAGACCGGGTGCCCACGACAGTGGCCCGCTTGTGGTCCTGCAGCGCCCCGGCGACGATCTCGGCGGCGGAGGCCGACCCGCCATTGATCAGCACGATCACGGGCACGTCCTCGATCATGCGGTCGAGATCGTCGGGCTTGGCGTCGTACCGGCTGCTCTCGCTCTGGGTGCGGCCGCGGGTGATGACCACGGCACCGTTGTCGAGGAACGCGTCCGCGACGTAGACCGACTGGTCGACGAGCCCGCCGGGATTGTTGCGCAGATCGAGAATGATGCCCTCGGGCGCCTCGCCGTCGCGTTCGGCGAACATCTCCTTGATGGCAGTCTCGACGCCGGTATAGGCCTGCTCGGAGAAGCGCGACAGGCGGATGACACCGACGTCCTCCTCGAAGAACCAGCGGGCGGCCTGGAGCTCGATGATGTCGCGGGTGAGCGTGAATTCGAGCGGCTCGTCGACCCCCTCGCGCATCACGGTCAGGGTGATGTCGGTGCCCACGGTCCCCTTCATGACCTCGACCGCCTCGTCGAGGGTCATGCCCTGGACCTGGGCGCCGTCGAGCTCGACGATGAGATCGTTGGCCAGAATTCCGGCCTTGGCGGCGGGGGTGCCGTCGATGGGGGAGATGACCTTGACGACGCCTTCCTCCATCGTCACCTCGATGCCGAGCCCGCCGAACACCACCGAGGTGTCCTCGCGCACGTCCTGATAGTCGTCGGGGTTGAGATAGCCCGAATGCGGATCGAGCGAGGTGAGCATGCCCTGGATGGCGGAGCGGATGAGTTCGCGCTCGTCGGGGGGCTCGACATATTCGCCGCGGATACGGTCGAAGACCTCGCCGAAGAGCTGGAGGTCCGAGTATATTTCCTGCTGGGTCCGCTCGGCCGGCTCCTCCTGCCCGGCGGCGGTTGCATCGTTCTGCTGGGCGTAAACGGGCGCGACCATGAGAGCCGGCAGCAAGAGTGCGGCCAGCGCGGTTGCACGAAGAATCGATAGACGCATGTTGGAACTATCCACTTTGTGTTCGGTTGTCAGTGTCCGCCCACCATTTCGCCGGATCAAGCGGGGTGTTTTGTTCGCGCAGCTCAATATAAAGCGTTGGGCGCGAGACGCCAGCACTCGTGCTCACGGCGCGGCCAACAGTTCGTGACCCCATGGTGCCCACGGGCTCTCCCATCATCACGAACTGGCCCATCTGAACGCCTATGCTGTCAAGCCCGGCGAGGACGATGGAGTAATCCTGGCCCGGATTGAGAATGACGATTTCGCCATAATTGAGATAGGGACCCTTGTACATCACCCAGCTGTCGGCGGGGGCGACCACCTGGGCCTCGGCGCGGGTGACCATGGAAATGCCGTGGGCCGTGCCCCCGAAACCGTCGTCGGAGCCGAACTGGTTGACGACCACACCCGAGGCGGGGCGGGTCAGGAATCCCTGTGCGGCCCTGAAGGGGACGGCCGGCTCGGTGCGGCTGGTATCGGCGAAGGCGGTGCGGATCGCCTGCTCGTCGAGATCGGCGAGCGCGGAATCGCTTCCAGCCTGGGCATCGGCCGCCGCGGCGGCATCGGAGACCGACTCGATCTCGGCCTTGAGATCGGCGATCAACGCCTCGAGGGATTCCGCCTCTTCGGCGAGCTGCTCGGCCCTTTGCTCCTCGGACTCCAGCGCGTCGCTCTTGCGTGCGATCCCGCGCTTGCGCGCCTCGATCAGCGTCGCGGTGCGCAACTGCTCTTCCATGAGGTTGGAGAGGTTCTCGCGCAGGGTCTCTTCCTCTGCCTCGGCGCTTTCGCGCACTTCGCGGAGCTCGGCAAGGTCGGCTGCAACAGCGTCGGCCTTGTCGCGCAATTGCGGCAGGACATCGGACAGAAGCGTTGCCCCGCGTGCGGAATCGAGCGCGTCGCCAGGCTGGACCAGAAGGGCGGGCGGCGGCGTCCTGGAGATGCGCTGGAGGGCGCCCAGCAGGCCCGCGATATCGGCATCGGCACCGGCGAGGCGTTCGCGGATGGCGTTTTCCCGCGTGATGAGTTCGGACAGCCGTTCCTCGGCGGCGTTGGCCTCGATTTCGGCGAGCTTGACGCGCTGGGCGGCGGCGATGAGGGCGGCGTTCTGCTGTTCGCGGTCGCCGGCGAGCTTTTCGATGTCGGTGCGCAGGGCGTCGGCGCGGTCGCGGCTGATGGTGATCGAGGACTTGATGCGTTCGAGTTCGGCCTGCGCCTCGGCCACGTTTTGCGGCTGGCCGCCGCCTGTCACCTCTTCAGCGCCGGGCGAAGCGGAATCGGGCGCGTCGGGAGCCGCTTCCTGGGCGATGCCGGATACCGCAAGGGTCATGGCCCCGATCATGGCGAAGGCCGCACAGACGGCGGTGGCCCGCCATCCGCTCCGGGACAAGACCTTGGATTTCGACTCGGGCATTCCGGGGCGTTGGACCAGTTGCGAATCAGCACTTTTCAATCTGGTTTGTAGTCTTAAAGGTTTCGCGGCCACGCTGAAACCTGTTGTGCGCTTGTGCCGCAACAAAGCGGCACAAATTTGCACGGCCCGCCGCCTCAGAGAGCAGTCGGGCTTGCATTCAGCCCGACGCCTTCAAGTCTTTGTTTGTCGCGTTTTCGAACCGAACAAGTGGTATCCACTTGTTCTGAAAACGCTCTAAATCGCCCGACGATCTAGATTCTTGGTGGTCGCGCCGGTTGAACGAAAAACCGGATTCCACTTTTTCGCCCGGCGCTCTAGCCCTCGCGGTGATAGGGGTGCCCCGCCAGGATCGTGGCGGTGCGGTAGAGCTGTTCGGCCAGCATGATGCGCACCAGCTGGTGCGGCCATGTGAGGGGGGAGAAGGCGATTGCCAGGTGCGCGGCCTTGCGGAAATCCGCGTCGAGTCCGTCGGCACCGCCGATGACGAAGGCGAGGGTCTTCGTGCCGGTATCGCGCCAGTTCGCCACCG
>CAZNHG010000157.1:0-2239 GCA_964572555.1 uncultured Devosiaceae bacterium
GGGCCAGAACAGCGCGCCCGAGGGGAGCGGGGTGAACCGGTGCCCCCGAAAGCGGATCATCGGCGCCTCCTCCGGGTGGCGCGCGGCGCGGGCGGTTGCCGAACTCATGCGCCGAGTCTTTTGACATAGGTGACGACGCGGCTGATCTCGGTGAACCCCAGCGCCTCGTGAGCCGCGTGGCTGCCCCTGTTCTCGATCTCCGCGTCCGAGCCGAGATAGGTGTAGCCTTTTTCCCGCGCCCAAGTGGCGGCCGCTCCGACCAGCGCTCCGCCGATTCCGCGCCCGCGCACGTCCTCGGCGACGAACCAGCCCTCGAGATACGCAGCGGGTCTGTAGTCCGTACCATCCACGCCGCTGCGCTCGCTGATTTCGGCAAATCCCACCGGCCTGTCATCGAGAAACGCCAAGAACACGATCTTGAGCGCGCTCCTCCCGGTGGCGAAGCCGTCAATATCGGCCGCATTCTCCTCGGGCCCGCAATCGGGCCAGAGCCGGGTGCGCATGGCGGCCCAGGCGTCGAAATCCGCCGGCTCCGCGGGCCGGATGGTCACAGCGCCGTCACTCACCGTTCCATCGCCTCCCTGATCAGTTCGTCCGCCGCCTCGGCCATGGCGCTCTCGCGGCCCTCGCCGAAGATCGGCTCCTTGCCGATCTCGAGCATTACGGGTACCGCAAGCGGGGAGATTCGGTCGAGCGGTTTGTGCACGATGTGTTGCCGCACGCGCCTCAGGCACTGCCCCAGCCGCTCGATGTCGAGAAGCCCCCGGGCCGCATCGCGCCGGGTCGCCTGGATGAGTATGTGATCGGGCTCGTGCTGGTAGAGCACGTCGTAGATCAGGTCCGCCGACATGGTCATCTGGCGGCCAGTCTTCTCCTTGCCCGGATGCCGCCGCTCGATCAGCCCGGCGATGATCGCGCAGTTGCGGAAGGTGCGTTTCATCAGGCTGGATTCGTCGAGCCACGATTCCAGGTCGTCGCCCAGCATGTCCTCGGAGAACAGCTCGTCGAGCGACAGGCGCCCGGTGCGGATCATGGCGCCCAGGTCGCCCAGCCCCCACACGGCCAGCGCATATTCCGAGGCGACGAACCCCAGCGGCCGCGCTCCCAGCCGCTCCAGCCGGCGGGTGAGCAGCATGCCCATGGTCTGGTGCGCCAGCCGGCCCTCGAACGGGTAGCAGACGAGGTAGGTCTTGTCGGCGCGCGGAAACGTCTCCACGAGCAGGCCCTCGCGCCCCGGCAGGGTCGAGACGTCGCGCTGAAGGCTCAGCCAGTCGCGCACCTGCGGGGGCAGAACGCCCCAGCCCTCGGGGTCGGCCAGCATGGCGCGCACACGATCGGCGAGATAGGTCGAGAGCGGGAACTTGCCGCCCATGTAGGAGGGAATTTTCGGGTCCTTCGCCCAGGCGCGCGAGACATAGGCCTCGTTCTCACGCATCGCCTCGAAGGCGACGATCTCGCCGCCGAACAGGAAGGTGTCGCCCGGCGCCAGCTGGGTGAAGAAATACTCCTCCATCTCCCCCAGAAGCCGCCCGCCCCGCGCGATGGGGCCGGTCGTGGCGCCGCGCCGGTTGCCCTTCTTGCGCACCAGCCGCACCTTGATCATCGGCTCCTCGACGATGGTGCCGACGTTCAGCCGGTATTGCTGGGCGACATTGGGATGCGCGATGCGCCACTTGCCGTCATTGCGTTGCCTCAGGCTCGCGAAGCGTTCATAGGCCCTGAGCGCATAGCCGCCGGTGGCGACGAAATCGAGCACCCGGTCGAACTGCGCACGCTCCAGGTTGCGATAGGGCCAGGCGCGGGTGATCTCGTCATAGGTCTCGCCGGCATCGATGGGTTCGGCGCAAGCGAGGCCAAGAATGTGCTGGGCCAGTACGTCCAGCCCGCCGGTCACCGGGTCCTCGCTGTCCTGCGCCCCCTCGTTCACCGCCTCGAGCGCCGCCTCGCATTCGAGCACCTCGAAGCGGTTCGCCGGCACGAACAGGGCCCGTGAGGGATCGTCGAGCCGGTGGTTGGCGCGCCCGATGCGCTGGAGCATGCGCGAGGCGCCCTTGGGCGCGCCGATCTGGATGACGAGATCGACGTCGCCCCAGTCGATGCCAAGGTCCAGTGTCGAGGTACACACCACCGCCCGCAACTCCCCCGCCACCATGGCGCTTTCCACCTTGCGGCGCTGGGCGACGTTGAGCGAGCCGTGATGCAGGGCGATGGGCAGGTGGTCCTCGTTGATCTCCCACAA
>CAZNHG010000157.1:2339-7360 GCA_964572555.1 uncultured Devosiaceae bacterium
AGCATCTCGGGCTGGGCGACGGTGGCGCTCAACGCGGTGATCTTCACACCCGGTGCGAGTTTCGCGATTCGCGCCAGCGCCAGGGACATGAGTTCACCGCGCTTGGAGGTGACCATGGCGTGCAGCTCGTCGAGCACGATGCGCCTGACGCTGCCGAACAGTTTCTCGCTGTCCTTGTGGCTGAGAAGAAGCGCGAGCTGTTCCGGCGTCGTCATCAATATCTGCGGCGGGGCGTAGCGCTGGCGCTGGCGCTTGTGCTGCGAGGTATCGCCGGTGCGCGTCTCGATGGAGATGCCGAGCCCCATCTCGCCGACGGGCGTCGTCAGGTTGCGGGCCACGTCGACGGCCAGCGCCTTGAGCGGCGAGATATAAAGGGTATGCAGCCCCTCCTGCGGATCGGCGATCAAATCCTCGAGCGAGGGCAGGAACCCCGCCAGCGTCTTGCCCGCGCCTGTCGGCGCGATCAACAGGGCCGACTGTCCCTTGCGGTGCGCCTTGAGGACGTCGAGCTGATGGGCGCGCGGCGCCCAGCCGCGGCCGGCGAACCAGTCCGCGATCGGCTGCGCCAGCGCAACCGCTTCCGCGTCCACATCCGCATCGAGATCCATCTTTAGCTGCTCGTTCATTAGGCTTAGTTTAGTGCGAATCCGGTATCGTGTCGTCCGGAAGGGGCCACCAATGGAAACCCGATCAACAAGCGAAACGCTCAGTCTCGACGTCGATGCCGCGGCACTCGAAATCGCCCAGCGCGCCATCGTGGCCGCCGCAACGCTCAACCGGCGTGTCATCGTCGGGATCGCCGGCGGGCCCGGATCGGGCAAGTCCACCCTCGCGGCCGCCGTCATCGGGCACCTGAACGACAAGATCGACGGCAGCGCGGCGCGCGTGCCCATGGACGGGTTTCACATCCGGCACGAGCGGCTGGTCGAACTCGGCCTTGAGGCGAAAAAGGGCGCGCCGGAGACGTTCGATCCGCGTGCCTTCATCAAGCTGCTGGAACGCTTGCGCGAAGCGCGCACGGCCGTACCGATTCCGTCCTATTCGCGGCGGATCGAGGATGTCGTGCCCGACGCCTTCACCATCGCCGGCAACGTGCCGATCCTCGTAGTCGAGGGCAACTACCTGCTGCTCGACACCCCGCCCTGGGACGAGATCCGGGCCGATCTCGATACCGCCTTCTATATTCACGTTCCCCGCGACATCGTGCGTGCGCGCCTGTTGAAACGCCATGCCGAGCACGGCCTGTTCAGCCGTGAGCGCAATGAAAAGCACGTCGAGGCCGTCGATCTAGCCAACTACGATATCGTCGCCGCCTCGCGGTCGCGCGCGGACGTGGTCATCGATCTCGCGGTGACGCAGTAGTCTCAGCCGTTCAGCCGGAACCCGACCTTCAGGCTCACCTGATAGTGCGCCACCTTGCCGTCGGCGATGTGCCCGCGGATATCGTCGACCTCGAACCAGTCCAGATTGTCCAGCGTCTTCGCCGCCCGTTCGATCGCGGTATCGATGGCATCGCTCACCGACTTCGTGGAACTGCCCACGATATCGACTTTCTTGTAGACGTGATCTCCATCCATTTTCGGCCCTCCC
The DNA here is from genome assembly GCA_964572555.1 of uncultured Devosiaceae bacterium. GTDB lineage: Bacteria > Pseudomonadota > Alphaproteobacteria > Rhizobiales > Devosiaceae > CAZNHG01. The sequence continues at coordinate 3,930 of CAZNHG010000157.1, forward strand.
AGGTTTGGAAGGACAGGATGCGCCCCGATCCCGCGGGGTGTCAAAGGGATAGGTGTGGAGGGCCGCTCGCGCTTGTCACGCCCGCTCGCTCCACCCCTAATGCACGGTTACCCGCACGGCCTTGGCCAGCGCCATGACCAGCGCCCGTTCGACCTTGCCGGCGTCGGCGAGGTCGATCAGGTTGGCGATCGCCATTTCCGGGGCGGCGGGGCGTTTGTAGGCACGGGATTCCACCAATGCACCGTAGATGTCGCACACGGTGAGGATGCGCGTGAGGTCGTCGATCTGGCTGCCGGACAGGCCGTCGGGATAGCCGCTGCCGTCGAGGTATTCGTGGTGGTGGCGCACTGCCGAGAGAACCTCGCCGGGCACGTCGGCGTCCTGGCCGGTCAGGTAGTCGTAGCCTGTCACCGGATGCCGGCGCACGATGGCGTATTCGTCCGGGGTCAGCGCATCCGGCTTGTCGAGAATTTCGATGGGCACGCGCACCTTGCCGATGTCGTGCAGCAGCCCCGTGGTGGTGAGAAGCGTCACGTCGCGGCGGCGCATGCCGTTGGCGTGGCCGAAGGCCGTGGCGACGCCGGTGACCAGCAGGCAGTGCTGGAAAGTGCTCTCGTGATTGCTGCGCACCGCGTCGAGCCAGCGCGCCATACCCTGCGCGACGATGGCGCCCACGATCTCCTCGCTCGACCGCTTGACCTGGGTCATGTCGAGATTGGTCTGCGCCTCGAGCGCGGTGAAGCACTCGTTAAGCGCATTGGCCGCCTGCATAACGGACTCGCGGCACTCGGGGTCGGTGCGCAAGGCGGCGTTTTCGCGGTCGAGCAGGCTCTTGAGGTCGCCGATGTTCAGCGGGTGCGGCAGCAGGGTGCTGGCGCCCAGGGCGTAGGCCTGGGTGCGGGCGTGGTGGTTGGAGGACTCCACGGAAACCGCCAGCACCTCGGGGCGCTGCTTGAGCAGGTGGCGGAGCCGCTCGACCTTGTGGATGTCGTACAGGTCTATATCGACGACCATGATGCGCGGGGCGCTGGACAGTTCGGTCCCGAGGCCCTGACAGGTCACCGGGCAGTCTCCGATCATCTCCGGCAGCCCGGAAGCCGCATTGTCGTCCGTTACTATGAGCATCTGGATAGAATCCGATATATGTGGCCTGCCCCAAACCGGCACAAGGCTAGCACCCCAATGATTGAGGAAGGGTAACCCGATACATGTGTGATTTTATTGGTGTTTTATCGCCCGTCTGCGGCCGGGGTGACGAAAGCGCCCGGCCTTGCACGGCCGCGGCATTCGTGGCACCCCATCAAGGCACGTCCGGCAGGGGAGAAACATGAGCAAGATCATCTTCATCACCGGCGCCACCTCGGGTTTCGGGGCGGCGACAGCCCGCAAGTTCGCCACGGACGGCTGGAAGGTCATCGCCACCGGCCGCCGCCGCGAGCGGCTTGAAGCGCTTCAAGCCGAGTTCGCGCCGGGCACGGTGCACATCTCGGAAATGGACCTGACCGATTACGAGTCCATCGTGGCGGCGATCGAGGCGATCCCGGAGGACTTCAAGCCGGTCACCTGCCTGTTCAACAATGGCGGGTTGGCGCTTGGCACTGAGAAGATGCCCGACGTGCTGCTCAGCGACTGGCGCGCCATGGTCGAGACCAACATCATGGGGCTCATCCACACCAGCCAGGAAATGCTGCCGCTTCTCAAGGATGCCGGGCGCGGCGCCTCGATCATCAATGTGGGGTCCATCGCCGGACGTTTCGCCTATCCGGGCGGCAACGTCTATGGCGCCTCCAAGGCATTCGTGCGCCAGTTCTCCTACGAGATGCGCTGCGACCTCGAGGGCACGGACATCCGGGTGACCAGCCTCGAGCCGGGCATGGCGAAGTCCGAGTTCACCGCGGTGCGCCTGCACGGGGACTACGAGGCCAACGAGACGTTCTACGAGGGCGTCGAGCCCATCATGCCCGAGGACATCGCCGAGACGGTCTGGTGGTTGGCGAACAGGCCCGCGCACATTAACGTCAACTCCATCGAGATCATGCCGATCATCCAGGTGCCGCAGATCCCGAAGATCATCAGGGACTAGGACCCATCGGCACATGACCAGGCCCTCCTACCCCTTCACGGTACGGCACCGGGACGTGTGGGCGATCGCCCTGCCCGCGACGCTGGCGTTCATCACCGAGCCGCTGGCGGGGATCGTCGACCTCACGGTCATAGGGCGGCTGGGCGATGCGAACCTTCTCGGCGGCATGGTGCTGGGCACCCTCGCCTACAACTTCGTGTTCGCGCTCATGCTGTTCCTGCGCATGGGCACGGCCGGCCTCGTCGCCCAGGCCGTGGGTATGCGCGATCCGCATGCCGGGCTGGCGCATTTCGCCCGCGCGGCGAGTGTCGGCACGCTGATCGGCATCGCCATCATCGTTCTGAGCGGCCCCATCCAGTGGATCGCCGCGCTCATCCTGGCGCCCGGCCCGGAGGTTCAGGGGGCCTACGAGACATACCTCTCGATCCGCCTGTGGTCGGCGCCGCTCGTTCTGATCAACTTCGCGCTTCTGGGGTGGTTCTACGGCCGGGCCGCCGCGACGACGGGCATGGTGCTGCAGATGCTGATCTATGGCAGCAACATCGTGTTCTCGATCCTGTTCGTCTACGGCTTCGGCTGGGGTGTCGGCGGGGTGGCCTTCGGCACGGTGCTTGCCGAACTGATCGCGGCGGTCGCCGGGCTGGCGCTGGTTATGCGGCACTTCGGCGGGTGGCGGATCATCCGCGATGCCCTGCCGCGTTCCACGCTGTTCGACGGGCACGAGCTCAAGCGCCTGTTCGGCCTCAGCCGTGACCTGATCATCCGCTCGCTGGCGCTGCAGGGCGCCTTCACCCTGTTCATGGCACAAATGAGCCGGGAGGGTGCGGTGATCCTGGCAGCGAACGCGGTGTTGCTGAATTTCCAGATGGTCACCGCGTTCTTTCTCGACGGCCAGGCCCAGGCGGCGGAGCAGCTGTGCGGCAAGGCCGTCGGGGCGAACCATCGGCCCGCCTTCGACCAGGCGGTGCGGCTGGGGCATCTGTGGGGGTTCGTCATCGGGCTGGGCCTGTTCGCCTTCTGGATGACGGGCGGGCCGCTTCTGATCGATTTCATGACCACCGCGCCCGAGGTTCGGGACGTGGCGCATCATTACCTGTTCATCGCCTCGTTCACCGCCGTGACCGGCGTCATGCCGTTCGTCATGGACGGGGTGATGACCGGGGCGACGCTCAACACCATCATCCGCAACGGCATGGTCGCCTCCTTCGGGGTGTTCCTTGTCGCGCTCTGGATCCTGCAGCCGCTGTTCGGGATCAACGGGCTCTGGGCGGCGCTGCACCTGTTCTTCATCGCGCGCGGGGTGATCTTCTGGTTCGCCGTGCGCTGGAAGAAGCCGACGCTGTTTCCC
>CAZNHG010000158.1:0-7344 GCA_964572555.1 uncultured Devosiaceae bacterium
CGAAAAGCAGAACGACCGTCGCCAGAAGCCCGATGACCGAGAGCGGCTTGACCCGGCCGTTGAACGTGTCGAGCCGCGCCGTGTCCGAGGCGTTGCCCCTAAGGAGCATCCGGCGAGTGACGATGCCGGCGATGAGCGGGGTGATGACGTAGAGCCCCACAGAGAGGAGCAGGGTCTCCCAGGGAACACTGATGTCCGTGAGGCCCAGAAGCAGCGCGACGATGGGCGCGAAGGCGACGACCATCACCACGTCGTTGAGCGAAACCTGAACGAGCGTATAGGTCGCATCGCCGCGGGTAAGCTGGGACCACACGAAAACCATGGCCGTGCAGGGGGCAGCACCCAGAAGGATCAGCCCGGCAATGTATTGCTGTGCGTCGGCGGGGGCGATGAACGGGGCGAACAGGAAATTGAAGAATACGACCGCTAGAAGCGCCATAGTGAAGGGCTTGATCAGCCAGTTGACGGCGAGTGTGAGGAACAGCCCCTTGGGCTGGCCGCCGATGCGCGTGATCACGGAGAAATCGACCGCCACCATCATGGGATAGACCATGGCCCAGATGAGCACCGCGACGACGAAGTTGACCGAGGCGTATTCGAGGCCGGCCAGCGCACCGAATAGGCCCGGCACGAGGTTGCCCAGGATCAGTCCCGCCACGATGCAGCCGGCGACCCAGGCGGAGAGCCACTTCTCGAAAAAGCCGATGCCACCCACCGGGGCGGGTGCGGAGGTGTCGATGGTCATGAAGGATCAGTCCTCGGTCGTGCCGATGGCGTCGAGCCTGGATTTCAGCGACAGCCGGTCGATGCTGGCGATAGGCAGGTTGAGAAACGGCGCGATGCGATTGCCCAGCTGCCGCGCGGCGTCGGCGAAAGCGTAATGCCTCTCCGCGTTTGTGCCTGTCGCGGCCGCGGGGTCGGGAATGCCCCAATGTGCCGTCAGCGGATGGCCGGGCCAGATGGGGCACGGCTCGTTGGCCGCGTTGTCGCATACCGTGAAGATGAAATCGAATTCCGGTGCGCCGGGCTCGGTGAACTCGTCCCAGCTCTTCGAGCGGGCGAAGGCGGTGTCGATGTTCATGTTCTCGAGCAGCTCGAGTGTGAAGGGATGAACCTCGCCCTTGGGGTAGCTGCCCGCCGAATAGGCCTTGAACCGGCCGGCGCCGTCGCGGTTGAGAAGGGCTTCGGCAATGATCGAGCGCGCCGAATTTCCGGTGCACAGGAACAGGACGTTGTAGGGGTCACTCACAGCAGGCTTCCTCGGTTTGGGAGGTGTTGAGGCAGGCCAGGCCCGCCAGTGGCGCGCAGACTTCGGGGCTGCCCCCGCAGCAATCCTCCAGCAGGTAGGCGACGAGGTCCCCGGCGGTGCCGAAGTTCGCCTTGTAGCGGATGACGCGACCCTGCCGTTCGGAGACGGCCAGACCGGCGCGGGCGAGAACGGCGAGGTGACTGGAAACCGTGTTCTGCAGTCCACCCACGGCGTCGGCGACTTCGCCGGCCGGCAGCCCCTCGGGGCCCGAGCGGATCAGAAGGCGGAAGATCTCGAGACGGGTGGCCTGCGAGAGGGCATCGAATGCCGTGAGAGCGGTATTTGTATCCATATATCGAGTTATATCGATATAATAATGGAAGTCAACGGGCATCGTGCTCCACGGATGGCGCAGCCCGCGCCCCAGTGATGGCGCCCGGGGGGGGCGGGTTCGGCGAAGACGCCAGCCTTGCCGCTTCGCCCGCCGGATGCGACGATGCCGCCGGACCGCATGGTATCGCATGGCGGAGGAGGCGTACTTCGTGACTGGCCGTAGCCGGATAGACAGGCGGGGGCGCGTGTTCGCCCTGATCGCCCTCTGCCTGCTGACGCTGGCGGGTGCCGCCGCGGCACAAACCGCGAAGCCGTCGGAAACGGGCGGTGCGATGGTCCTCGATATCGACGGCGCCATCGGACCGGCGACGGCCGACTATCTCGCCTCCGGGCTGGACGCGGCCGCCGCGCGGGAGGCGGCGCTGGTCGTGCTGCGCATGGACACTCCCGGCGGGCTGTCCACGTCGATGCGCGACATGATTTCCGACATGCTGGCGGCGCCGGTCCCCATCGTCACCTACGTCGCGCCGAGTGGCGCGCGCGCCGCAAGCGCGGGCACCTATATCCTTTACGCCAGCCAGGTGGCCGCCATGGCCCCGGGCACCAATCTCGGGGCGGCAACTCCCATCCAGATGGGCGGCGGGTCCGCCCCCGCCGGCGACGGAGACGACGCCAGGCCCGAGGAGGGAGACGCCCCGGCGGACCCTGCAGAGGCCAAGGCGGTGAACGATGCCGTCGCCTATATCCGCAGTCTCGCGAACCTGCACGGCCGCAATGCGGAATGGGCCGAGCGCGCCGTGCGCGAAGCGGCAAGCCTGCCCGCCCGGGAGGCGCTCGATCAGGAGGTGATCGAGGTCATCGCCGAGGATCTGCAGGACCTGTTGAGCCGGATTGACGGGCGGCAGGTGCAGCTCGACGGCGAGACGGTGACCCTGCAGACCGACGGGCTCGAGGTCATCGAGAGAGCACCGGACTGGCGCAATCGCCTGCTCGCCATCATCACGAACCCGAATGTCTCCTACATCCTGCTGCTGATCGGCATTTACGGCATCATTTTCGAGTTCATGAGCCCGGGCGCCATCTTCCCCGGTGTGACGGGGGGAATTGCACTTCTCACCGGCCTGTTTGCGCTCAATCTTCTGCCCCTGGACTACGCGGGCGTCGCCCTGTTGCTGTTCGGAATCGCGCTGATGGCGGCCGAGGCGTTCGTCACCTCGTTCGGGGTACTCGGCATCGGGGGCGCGGTCGCGTTCGCGCTCGGCTCGCTTCTGATGTATGAAGATGTCCCCGGCTTCGAGCTGTCGCTGCCGGTGGTGTTGACGGCCACGGGCCTGAGTGTTGCGCTGCTCGTCGTGATCCTCGCCGCCGTGGTGCGGGCGCACCGGCGCAAGGTCGTGAGTGGTGGGCGTGCCATGGTCGGCGAAACCGCGCAGGTTCTCGATTGGTCGGGGCGGGCCGGTCACGTCCTGATGCAGGGCGAGCGCTGGCGGGCACGTGCCGATAGTGCGCTGGAACCGGGCACGCCTGTGCGGGTGCTCGAGCGCGACGACCTCGTGCTCACGGTCGAACCGGATGAGCGTCATCCCGAAGAGGAGGCCCCTGATGTCCATTGATTTCGTTGCCTATGCGCTGATCGCGGCGGTCGTGATCGGCATCCTTCTGTCGATGATCCGCATCCTGCGCGAATACGAACGGGGCGTCGTATTCACGCTGGGCCGGTTTTCCGGCGTCAAGGGACCCGGCCTGATCATCCTCATCCCCTTCGTCCAGCAGCTCGTGCGGGTGGATTTGCGCACCATCGTGCTCGACGTGCCCAGCCAGGACGTGATTTCGCGCGACAACGTGTCTGTGAAGGTCAATGCCGTCCTGTACTTCCGGGTGGTCGATCCCGAGAAGGCGGTGATCCAGGTCGAGGAATTCACAGCGGCTACCAGCCAGTTGGCGCAGACCACGCTGCGTTCGGTCCTGGGCAAGCACGAACTCGACGAGATGCTGTCGGAACGCGACCAGCTCAACAGTGATCTTCAGGATATTCTTGATGCCCAGACCGATGCCTGGGGCATCAAGGTCGCCAATGTCGAGATCAAGCACGTCGACATCGACGAGAGCATGGTGCGGGCCATCGCCCGCCAGGCCGAGGCCGAGCGCAACCGCCGGGCCCGCGTTATCAACGCCGAAGGCGAGAACCAGGCCGCCGAAAAACTGGTCGAAGCCGCCACGACGCTCTCGAAGACGCCCGAGGCGATGCAATTGCGCTACCTCTCGACCCTTTACGACATCGCCGGGGACAAGAACTCGACGATCGTGTTTCCCTTTCCCACCGACATGATGAAGAACCTGTTCGACAGGCTGGGCGACGACGGCGCACAAGGATCGCAGTCGGGGTCCGGCGGTTCGCGCAGCTCGCGGAGCGGTGGCTCCAAGAGCTGATCGGGGCGGGGCCAGGCGACGGGCTAAGGTCCTGGCGACGGGGGCGGGGCCGTTGCCGCCGCCGAGGTGCCCGTCACCCTGCGTGTGCCGCTAGAAGTCGAACAGCTCGCTCAGGAACGATTCCTTTTTCTTCTTCTTGCCGTGGGGCCGCGAACCGTGGCCCTCGTCGCGGCGGCGCTGCGGGCGGAAATCGTCGTTCGCGGGGCCGGCATCGGGGGCGGAGCGGTCGATGATCTTGTCGAGTTCGCCACGGTCCAGCCACACACCGCGGCATTTGGGGCAGTAGTCGATCTCGACGCCGCTACGCTCGGTCATGACGAGATCTTCATTGTCGATCGGGCATTTCATGTCCGGTCTCCTGATGTGACGTTGCGTACAAGGCGCACGTGAGTGCCGATCCGGGCAGTTGCAACAGGGATGTGCGGCGACACTGTGATGCTTAGCCGCGCGGGCGCACGCCGTTGAGGAAGGTCTCGACCGCCTGGCGCACCTGGGCGGCGATGGTGGCCTCGCCGGGCAGGGCACCCGGGGCGAGAAGCGCACGGAGCTGGAGTTCGCCCTTCACCATCTCGACGAGCTGACGCGCGGCGGTATCCGGGTCGGTGACGACGATGGTCCCGCGCGCGTCCAGCTCGCGCAGATAGGTCGCCACCAGCTCATAGGCGCGCTCGGGACCGCGGGCGAACAGTTCGGCGCCGAGATCGGGGAAGCGGTCGACTTCGGCGATGGTCATGCGGAACAAGGCCACTGTCCGCGCGTCGATGAGCGCGGTGACAAAGGCCGAGCCGAGCCGGGTGAGGGTCTCTTCGGGGCTGTCCATGCGGTTGTCGGGCAGGGTCAGGCGGGTGAGGATGCGCTCCATCATCGCCTCGACCGTGGCGGCGAACAGACCTTCCTTGTTGTCGAAGTACTGATAGATCGAGCGGCGCGAGCCACCGGCTCGCTCGATCACCATGTCGAGCGAGGTTCCCTCGAACCCATGCTCCATGAACAGGTCCGTCGCGGCATCCAGAAGCGCCTGCCTGCGCTGGGTGCCGCGCTGTGTCGATGTGCTCAATCGCGCCTCCTTGGCTGATGTCATCGCATGGACTTGACATTGGTACTGACTGGTACCATGTTGTCAACTGGTACTGAACAGTACCATCGACCGTCCATGGCGGGCGGCGCAACCAAGGAGATGACGATGTCCCAGCTAGTGACGGTTTTCACCAAGCCGAACTGTTCGTTCTGCGCACGGGCCAAGGCGCTGTTGGAAAAGCGCGGGATCAACTGGCGCGAACTCGATGTGACCGGGAACGCCCGCAATGCCGCTGCGAGCGTCTACTTCAGCGGCGCGGCCACCGTGCCGCAAGTGTTCTTCGGCGCGACGGCGATCGGCGGAGCCGAGGAGCTCGAACGGGCCGACCGGGTCGCGGGGTTGAACCGTCTGCTCGAAGAGTTGCCGCAGGGCATCCTGGACATCGACGCGGTGCCGGACAAGGAACTGGCGCGCGGCGCTGAGGACGTGACGCTGCGCCGCGTCATTCCCAAAAGCGACGGCACGCACGATACGGATCCCGAAACCTGGGCCATCCTGCACTTCTACAAGCAGTTCTTCGGCTTCTGGCCGAACACCTTCGCCTACCTGCATCACTGGCCGGAGGCCTACAAGCGCTTCGTCTACTGTCACAACTTCTCGGCTGTAGCGGCGGGGCGCGACGTGCTGGGGCCGCAGATGATGTTCGCGGTCGGCTACAGCACCTCCAACGCGCAGGGATGCAGCTATTGCCAGGCGCATAGCGCCGCGATCGCCGGCGATACCTCGCTCGGCGTAGTGGGCGAGACGCAGAAGGTGCTCAAGGGCGAGGCAACGGCACAGTCGCCTTTCAATCCCTACCAGCAGCTCCTGATCGAGCTGGCCGCGCAGGCAGCGCGCAACCGCGTGGCGCCGGACCTGGTCGAGCGCATCCACGCGGCAGCGCAGGAGCTCTCGGAGACACGCGATGTCGCGGCCGATATAACGGGCACGGCAATGATCACGGCAGCCTTCGGGTTCCTCAACGTGTTCAACGATCTCGTGGGCATGCAGATCGAGGGCGACTGGGCGGCGAGTGTCGAGAAATCGGCCGGTATCGAGGCCGGGCGGCATGGTGCGGAAGAGCACAATCCCGACAATCTCGGCCACGACCTGCCTCGGGGCGGCCCGGGCATGCAGGAAATGCTCGGCCAGTACGACACCGAAGTGGGCGACGTGGCCGCCTACACGACCGATGTGCTCGGCCTGATGCCGGCATGGATGGAGGCGTGGCCGGAAAAGCTGCGCAAGCGCCACGCCGCGCTCTACGTCGCGCTGATGAAGGCGGACGCGGTCGTCACCGCCGAAATGAAGCACCTGATGGCGCGCGTATCGGCCATCGCCAAGGGCCACTCCTATCTCGCCGCGGTCGAGGGGTTCCTGGCCTGGCAGGCGGCGGGCAAGACGTCCGCGGCGATGGAGCGCGTGCGTGCCTGCTTCGGCGCGGCAGCGACCGCCGATGGTGCCGCGCCTTTCACCCCGGCGGAGGTCGCAGCCCTGCGTGTCGCCTGGCTGTCGGCCAAGACCCCGCTGACGACACCCCGGCGTTTCGTCGAGCCGGCGCTGGATCACTTCGATGCCGCCGGGCTGATCCACCTGTTCACCGTCTGCGGTCTCGCCTCGCTGATCCAGCGGTTCGTCGCGATCCACGGGTGCGAAATCGAGCCCGAGGTTGCCGACTTCCTCGCCGCGAACAGGCTCGAGATGGACACCGCGCTCCTGCGCCTCGAGTCGAAGGAGCTTGCGTGATGCTGGCCCTGGTTCAGATCGCGGTGAGCATGTGCTTCGCGTTCGCCGCCGGCATCTTCACCGTGCTCTCGCTGGTGGAAAAGCCTGTTTGGCCGCTGATGCGCGATGCGCAGGGGAGCGGTGTCGCCGATGAGATGGTGCGCACCGTCCATGCCCAGCTCAAACGGCTGATCACCCTGCTGCCGCCCGCCATGAAGACCACCATGGCGAGCGGGGCGGTGCTGCTGGGCCTGCAGGGCTGGCTGCGCGGCTGGGACGGGGCGAGCCTGTTCGTGCTGGCGGTGTTCGCCATCGGCATCGGCTACCTGCTCGTTCATCTGCAAAAGCGTATCCGGGCGGTCGCCGATATCCCCTCCGACGGCGATATCGCGGCGGTTCGCAAGGGCACGGGCGAACTGGCGGCCCTGCACCATGCGGGCCTGAGCACGGCTGTCGCAGTGCTCATCGCGGAGGTGCTGATTCTTCTGGCCTGAGAGAGTTTAGCCGGCGGGCACCTTGCGGGGCGGGGCGATGGAGCCGCGCTCGATAT
>CAZNHG010000159.1:0-7253 GCA_964572555.1 uncultured Devosiaceae bacterium
GATAACGCAGGTGATCGCGGTTATGCTGTTTGCGAGCGATATCATCCCAGGGCATTGGATCCTCCAACTTCTTGACAAAGATGGTTGAATCACAACCCCTTGATATTGCTCAACTACTTTTAAATCCGGCTCTAATTCACATTCCCCCCGTGCGGTATGGATAAGAAAACGATCAGTCCTGGTTGCTTTTCATATCGTTCATGAACTTTTCCATCTCTTCAATACTAACCATCACGTCTGCGAACTTCGGCCGTGCCCCGAATATCATGGCCGACATTCGTTCGTAGTCCGCTGCTAGCCTTCTCACCATCTCCTCGGTGGGCATCAGGCGATAGGTGCCTGGCACGGCTCGGTCATATCTATGATCAGGTGCACGGAACATGAGCTCCTTGTGTTGGCGGCAGGCCTCAGCGAGATCACGCATCGCGGCAGTTTTCTCGCCGTACTCGCCATGCCGCCACATCTGATGGACGTCATAGTAGTGTCGGGAATAACGATTGAGGTCGGGGACTGGTCGGTCGGGGTTATTGTCAGCAGTACGCTTGTCGGTCATCTCGGTCATGGCGTGCAGGATCAGCACCTTTTCCCAGAAGGTGCGCTCCGGCTTCACCGTCGTGACGCCTCCGAATTTAAGGTCAGCGCTGTTCAACAGTTCGTCGGCGACGTAAGGAGTAATTTGCCGCTGTTCGACGGGAACGGGGTCTGGCCGGGCACCGCCCTCTATTCGTACTGCGGCCTGCACATAGCCGTCTCCGGATCCAAAGGCGCTGTCATAACCAACGACGAGAATGTCGAGCGCATCCTTGTTCCGATAGGCATCGAAACCGAACCCGACGGAAAAATGATCCTTTTGGCCGATCGCATCCTCGACCGCGGCAATTTCCATCAGCAGTTGATCTCTCAGCGGACCAGAAATGTACTTCCGCGCTGCTTCGTCGACCTCGTCGGCCAGAGCCTTTTGCTGTTTGTTGATGGATGGGAGCGCGGCAATATCAGCTTCAAGCGGGGCATTGAGGTCGGCCTTGTATATCCCGATGTCGATGTCTTCGGAGAACCGTCTGATGAGCCCATAAGCCTTGCTCAGGCTGGTTCCGCCCTTGAAATAGAGATGGACCGGATCGTCCTGGCGTCGGTTGAATAGGAAATCGAGGATCCAGCAGACATAGAGGTCTTTCTCAACATTTTCGGCGCGTGTCTCCAGCTTGGCCGCTCCTGCTGAATAGAGCGCCCGCCGTTCGTCTATGCTCGAGCCAAGGATTTCAGCGAAGGTTTTATGCATGGTTGTCCGACGTCTCAAGCGGCGCTGATGATTTGTCCGAGCCTTCTTCGGCCGATAGCATTTGTATGATCTTATCGATTGCCGAATACATCCACGCAGGCACGGCCTGGATGTTTTGGTGCAGGTCTTCGACAATGGCGTTGCGCTCGGGAGCGCTCGAAAGACGTCGTACGATACCGTTGATCGCTACGTCGAGATTCGACCGTTCATCGCGAAACCACGATAAGGCCTGAACAACACGCATGGCCGGCCGGCCGGCCCAGAACGCTGTTTTGGCAGAAATCCGTTTGAAGTCGAGTTTGTACACGACGGGTTCTTTAGCGTTGGGGTCTCCAGTGTTGGCGACGATTTCGATCGTTCGCGGGTACGTGTCGGCATAAATCGTGCTGCGGGCCGGGACTGCCGTTGTCAAACCCAGATCATTGGCGGCGGTCATTCCGTCGACGAGGACCCGCAGCTTGTCTCGCCGTGCGATTGCATCGATGAATGATGCTATGGGAGGGAACACCATCCTGCCGGTCAGTTTGCTTGTGGTCGGTTTGTCATAAAGTCCTCGGCACGGGCGCCGAATATCGCCGCGCTTGGCTAGTCTTTGCAGCGCTTTCTCGACCCCGTTCGGGCTGGCGATATCGAGGAAATCCGCCCGTGACCAAACCCCGGCGGGGGCACACGCTGCTATCCGCTCATGAACGCGACTAAGTGTGTCGGAGGTGGGATCGGGCATTTGCAACCTCATTCATTGACCGAAGATTATATACAAATTTTGGTCACTAGCAATGGGGTGGGCGAGAGCGACCAAAAATTTTATACAAATTTTGGTCAGTACGACCGAATTCCAGCTAGGGAGCTGATCGCCCGGGCTGCAAGCAACCCGAAAAAGGCGGCAGGCAATTCGTCAGCCCTGAATAGGGTAACTATGGGCTGGCTCGTCCAGCGACGCTGGCGCCTTGTGCACCAGATCATCTGGCCGTCCATGTGCGATGCCGATTTCGGCTAAAGGAAGCCGCCGGGCGGTAGGTCTCATCCATTGCGGCGGACGCGAGGCCATCAGCCACCCAGCGGCTGACGGCAGCGTGACTCCGCGGCGCACCGCCTGTCAAACGCCGCCAAGGGTCCCGTTGCCCGCTATGGGACCCATCGTGCTACCTGGCATTCCCGTCACATGTGTGCGGCTTTTTGTTGCCGCAGGTGGAGCCGTATCGTCTCCCGTGGGAACAAGCCATATGAAGGGCTGTCACCGGGAGTGATGGCGATAACCACCGCCGCTACGACGACTGTGATCCCCAAAATGAAGAGTGATCCTTCCCCGGCTTGCCGTGCTGTTCGAGGGCGAGGTGTCGGAAAAGTTTTGTATTCAAAATTTGGTATTCCAAATATTGACTCTGGCATGCCAATACATCTACAGCTATGCATGTGCCAAGCGCACGAGACATTCCACAATGGGAGGAGAACCATGAGATTAGCTTCGCTTCTGCTGTGCACAGCAGCCGTACTGGCTCCGGCCGCCGCCAATGCGCAGAACTTTCCGAACAAGACCATCGAGGTCGTCACCCACTCCGGTGCCGGCGGGGGGACCGACACGACGGCGCGCATGATGATGCGATCCGTCTCGCCGGTTCTTGATACCGACATGGTGGTCGTGAACAAGCCCGGTGGCTCCGGTGCGGTTGCCATGGAGTATACCGGGGAACGGCCCGCCGACGGCTACACGCTGCTGACCTGGACGACGGGGCACGCGGTGACCCAGGCAAAGAATGGTGCCGACGGCGCGGAAGGATTCATTCCGATTGCGCGCGGGACCAACGATCCGCAGGTGCTCATGGCCAAATGCGGCGCCTTCGAGGATGCACAAGCGTTTCTTGATGCGCAAAAAGACGAGTCGATCAGCTATGGCGTCACCCACGTTGCCAACATCGATGACGTCTCTGCGTTCATGTTCGCCAAGGCAGCGGGCCTGCAGCAGCCCGACATCATCCCGTTCGAGGGCGGCGGTGACCTCTTGACCAACCTCGTAGGTGGGAACGTTGAAGTCGGCGTTCTCAACTATGGTGAGGCCGCGTCCCAGATCGATGCCGGCGAGGTTTGTCCGATCGTCGTGATGGGCGAGGAACGCCTGGCAACTGCGCCGGACACACCGACGACCGCGGATCTTGGTATTGATGCCAGCTTTGCAACCGTGCGCGGCTTTGCAGTGCGCGAGGGCACGCCCGAGGACATCGTCAGCACGCTGCGCGACGCGCTGACCGAGGGCATGAACAGCGATCAGTATCTCGAGTTCCTTGAAACCCAGGGGCTCGAGGCGAGTTCGGTTGCAGGAGCAGAGGTCTGGGGCGAGCAGATGGACCAGTCCGTCAGCCGCATGCGTGAGGCGCTGGTCGAACTCGGTTACGTGGACGGCTGAGGCCGACCGATTGTCGCCGCGTTCCGGCGCGGCGACAATCAACCCGACGCGCGTTCGCGGGGGGAGGAGCCAGATGAGACATCCGCAACTTTTAAGACGAATGGTGCCACTGGTCGTGGTAGCCGCTCTGGCGCTTTTTGCCATCGGATGGTCGTTCACCTTCAAACAGGTGCCGCCCATGCTCATCCGCGGCTTCCAGCCCGCAGCCTTCCCGCGCCTGGTGGCCGGCTCGATCCTGGTGCTCGCCGCCATTGCGCTTTTCCATGAACTCCGCCGAGACGAGGTTGATCCGCGCAATCCGTTGCCGGCCGAATTCAGCCGTACGGCCCTGCTTCTCGCCGTCGTCGGCGCGCTGGTGGCGCTTAACGCCTTTCTCGTCGCGTTGATGGCCGCAACGGCTGGACTTGCGTTCCTATGGGGCGAGCGGCGCGTGCCGGTGCTGTTGGCGCTCGGGATAGTGGCGCCCATCCTGGTCGTCCTGTTCTTCGATACGGCCTTCGAGGTCCGCTTCCCGCGCGGCGTCCTGCTCAACTTCTACTACGGGTGATCCCATGGCCGACGTACTCTCCGGACTGCTCGCGCTTGGCGATCCCGGCCTGCTCGGACTTATCATCGCCACAACGATCGCCGGCACGATCATCGGTGTGTTGCCGGGCCTCAACGCGACCACCGGCGCCGCGCTTCTGCTGCCCTTCACGCTGACCATGGACCCTATCGCAGCGACCGTCGTGCTCGCCACAATCTACGGTTCGGCGACGTTTGCGGGCTGCATCACCGCCATCCTGATCAACACGCCGGGCACGTCCGCCTCCGCAACGACCTGCCTTGACGGTTTTCCACTGGCGCAAAAGGGCGAGGCGGGGCGCGCCATCGGCGTGGCGACAATTGCCTCCACCTTTGGCGGTTTCGTCAGCATCATATTCCTGTTCATCGCCGCGCCCCTGATGGCGCGGATGGCCTATAGCTTCGGCCCGCCCGAATATTTCGCGCTGACCCTGTTCGGACTTTCCATGCTCGCCACGATCGGCGGAGGCTCGGCGGCCAAAAACTTGATCGCAGGCGCCTTTGGCGTGCTGCTCTCCACCATCGGCGTCGACTTGCTCACCGGTGTGGAGCGCTACACATTCGGCACCCACCAGCTCTATGAGGGCATTGGCGTCGTGCCGGTGATGATCGGCATTTTCGGTGTCGCCGAGCTGCTCAAGCAATCGACCCAACTGCACATCGTGCGCGAGGTTGTCGCCATGGGGGCGGCGCGCCTTCCCTCGCGCGCCGATCTGCGCCGCATCAGGACCACAATCCTGCGCTCAACCGGCATCGGGACCTTCATCGGCGTGTTGCCTGCGGAAGGGGCAACCATCGCCTCGATGATCGGCTACAACGAGGCCCGGCGCTGGTCTCCCAATCGAGAGAACTTCGGCAAGGGCGAAATCGAGGGCGTTGCCGCGTCCGAGGCGGCAAACAACTCCGCCATCGGCGGCTCGCTTGTGCCCACCCTGGCACTCGGCATTCCAGGTAGCCCGACCGCGGCGATCATCCTGGCCGGCTTGCTCACCCAGGGCCTGCAACCCGGCCCGACGCTGTTTGCCGAGCAGGGCGAATTCCTCGGCGTCATCTTCGCAGCGCTTCTGGTCGCCAACCTGTTGTTCATCGTCGTCGGTCTGGGCGGCGCGGGCCTGTTCGCCCGGATCACCACGATCCCGGTGCAGATCCTGTGGCCGGTCGTGTTCTTGTTCTCACTGGTGGGTGCCTACGCCATCCGCCAGTCGACCTTCGACATCTACCTGGCACTGGCGTTTGGCGTGATTGGCTTCGTGATGAACCGCACCGGGTTCTCGGTGGTCTCTCTCGCCATCGGGTTGGTGCTCGGCGTGATGGTCGAGCAAAGGCTGGGTCAGTCTGTGGCCATGTTCGACGGCAACTGGCTGCTGATGTTCACCCGCCCCATTGCCCTTGTGTTCTTCATCCTGACCGCGCTGGCCCTGTTCGCGCATCCCTTGGTCGAGTTTGTTAAAAAGAGGAAATCTTCGTGACCACCATCAAGTCCGTCAGAGCGCGCGTGTGGAACTGGACCGGCCCCACGGTGCCGCCCCAGGGGAATTTTTGCGCCAATGCTTCCGATCAACTCTACGAAACCGGCGATACGATGGGCAGCTTTCGCTTCCATCAATGGCTAACCTGCGAGGTCGAGGCGGAAACCGGCGAGATCGGTATCGGAAATGCGGCGCTGGCGCCTCCGCTCGTCAAACACGCGATCGATGACTACCTCGCCCCGCTCGTCATCGGGTACGATCCGTTCGATGTGGCCTATCTTTGGGAGAAGATGTACCGGCGCACCCTGGCGTGGGGTCGCAAGGGTGTGGGCATGGTCGGTATTTCCGCCATCGACATCGCCATCTGGGACCTGATGGGCAAACTCGCCGGAAAGCCGGTCTTCAAGCTTCTGGGCGGGCGCACCAAGCAGAGCATTCCGGTCTATTACTCCAAGCTCTATTCCGGCCCCATCGCGGACATGCAGGCCGAGGCCCAAACGGCGCTCGATGCAGGTCATCGCGCTTTCAAGATGCGCTTCGGCTATGGTCCTAACGAGGGCATGGAGGGCATGCGCGAGAACCTTAAGCGCGTCGAGGCGATCCGTGAGGTGATCGGCTGGGACCGTGATCTCATGCTCGAATGCTATATGGGCTGGACACTCGACTATGCCCGGCGGATGCTGCCCAAACTCGAGCGGTTCGAGCCGCGCTGGCTCGAAGAGCCGGTGATCGCCGATGACATGCACGGCTATGCCGAACTCAACCACGGCCCGATCCCGATTTCGGGAGGCGAGCACGAGTTCACGCTGTTCGGATTCCGCCAGCTTCTGGACATGAACGCGGTGGGCGTCATCCAGTACGATACCAACCGCGTGGGCGGCATCACCGCAGCGCAAAAGATCAACGCCTTGGCCGAGGCCCACCAGGTGCCGGTCATCCCCCATGCCGGACAGATGCACAATTACCATCTGACCATGGCCAACACGAACTGCCCCATCTCGGAATATTTCCCCGCGCATGACGTCGAGGTGGGCAATGAGCTGTTCTACTACGTGTTCGAGGGCGATCCGGCGGCCACCGATGGGTACCTGCAGCTCGAAGACGACCTGCCCGGTTTGGGGCTGACGATATCGGATGCCCATCTCGACAAATTCAGGATCGAGGAATGAGCCGATGACCTCTGCTCGGGACATCACCGGGGTCTGGCCCGTCGCCCCCACGCCGTTCCACGAGGACGGCACGCTCGATCTCGAAGGAATGCGGCGTGTGCTCGACTGTATTATCGATCAGGGCAGCGATGGTGTGTGCATCCTGGCCAATTTCTCCGAGCAGTTCCTGATATCAGACGCGGAACGCGAGACGCTGACCCGGCTCAGCCTTGAGCATGTCGCCGACCGGATTCCGGTCATCGTTACGATTTCGCATTTCGCTACTCCGATTGCGGTTGAGCGGGCCCGGCTCGCCAAATCGCTGGGGGCAGCCGCGGTGATGATGATGCCGCCCTATCACGGGGCGACGCTGACGGGCACACCCGACCAGA
>CAZNHG010000160.1:0-7235 GCA_964572555.1 uncultured Devosiaceae bacterium
GCCGCGCATCTGGGCGGCCACAACCTGCCCGGGCTCGGCGTCTTATTCGCCGGTCTCGCACCGGGTATGACAAACATCGCTGCGCGTCACCTTGCCGAGACGGTAACGGGGGTCAGGGAGATCGAGCTGTGCGTGACAATCGGATTGGGCGAGCATCAGGGCGCGGCCGCACTCAAATGGTTCATCGAGAATTTGGACCAATCCTATGAGTGCATCATAGACGGCAACGGCACGACGCTGGCACCGGGCGCAGCGACGCGCCTGTTCCCTGCCCCCGACCGTGGCGGCTCGCGTCTCGGCATCGGAATCGGCTTCGCCGATCAACTGGCAATCGCATGCACGAACGATCTGGCGACGGCACGGACGTTTGTGGCGCTTGATCCGGGCTGGACGACCCGTATGCTCCTTCTGAGCCTGCGCGCCGGCCTGGCCCGCTATGCGGCACCAAAGGCCGACGGGCTCGCTCGCCTGCTCTCGCGCGGTCCGACGCTGGGGCAGAGCGGATCGGTTCTGAATGCGCGCGGCCTTGATGGCAACGGCACTCTGGCCGGCGAGCTGGCGCTTGTGATGCCGGCGCAGGCCGAGGCAACGGCCGTATTGACCGCCCTGACGACCATAGAAGCTCTTAATGCCGGAAAAAGCGGGCTCGTCAACGCCGATGACATCGTTTCCTACGAAACGGCCATTGAAGCGCTGGCCGGTCAGCTGCCGTCGACCCGTGTCTTCGAGCGCGAGGGCCCGCCGGCGCATTCGACGGACCGGAGCGAGCCGGAATGGCGCGAACGGCCAATCGGTTCCGGAGCGGAATGATGTCAGCGCAAGCGCAAAGGATGTAAAACCATGAATATCGGGACCGTAGCCAGCTTCTCCGGCCTGCCGGCCAAGACGATCCGGTACTATGAGGAAATCGGGCTGGTACGCCCCGACCGGGCGGCCAACGGCTATCGCTATTATTCCGAAACCCATGCCCACAAGCTCGCCTTCGTGCAGCGGGCCCGCAACCTGGGGTTCTCTGTGGCCGAGTGCCGGCAGCTTCTGGCGCTTTACGAGGACAAGACGCGGGCCAGCGCCGATGTGCGCGAGATCGCCGAACGCAAGGCCGCCGAGATCGAGCGCAAGATCGCCGAAATGGTCAAGCTCAAGGCGACGCTCGATCATCTGGTCGAGTGTTGTCACGGCGACCACCGTCCCGACTGCCCCATCATCGACGAGCTGGCACGCGAAGCGTAACACTGCTTGCGCCGGCAGCTAGCCTGCCGGCCGGGTGCGCGAGTCCGGCCGCCGGGCTGACTCGTGGATGGGCGTCGGCTCGAAGAGCAACTTGATGTAGGAGCGGTATAACAGGATTTGTTCGGCCAGCAGCCGCGGTTCGCGGAACGACTTGGCCATGACGATCCCGCCTTCCACTGTGCCGTTCACCATGTCCGCGAGCATGTCGAGGTCGACGGCGTCGCGCGGCGGATATCTCGCGGCGATCTCGTCCAGCATATCGCGGAACCGCCGCCGCCAGGTCTTCACGCCTTCGGCGTAAAGGTCGCGCACCTTCTTGTCGAACAGGCGCTCATTGTAGCAGAAGGTCGCGACAAGGCATCCCGGATGCCCCTGGGGCAGGTTCGTCATCATCTCGGCCATCAGCTTGAGCCCGATCAGGAAGGCGTGCAGCGGGTCGTCGTTGAGCTCACGCGCGCGGCTGAAGATACGGTTCATGATCTCTTCCTCGCGCGCCATGTAGCGCTTGAGCAGTTCCACTGCCAAGGCGTTCTTGTCGCGGAAGTGATAGAAGAAGCCGCTCTTGGTGATGCCGGCCTCGGCAATGATCTCTTCGATGGAGGTCGCACCGAAGCCCTTCTCGAGCACTGCAGCCTCGGCAATGTCGAGGATGCGCTCACGCGTCGTTTCGCCCTTTTTCATCGCCCGGTCCTTTCCAAAAACCAGACCTACGGTACGGTTTTGGTGGCTTATCTCTCCCCGCCATGCCGGAGCCGCCCGCCAAGTTCTTGAAATTCAAAGCGGAAGTCTTGCGGCGAAAAGTATACCGCATTCTTTCTAGGATTGCGCAGCGGAAAAGCGCATTCACTCCGGCTTCACAACAGGGAGTGATACGCGATGACGACCGCAATTTTCCGTAACAATCTGCCGCAAGCGCACGGCGAGATGCTTCTCACCGACGGCGGGCTCGAGACCACGCTGATCTTTCTCCAGGGGATCGACCTGCCTCATTTCGCGGCGTTCGATCTGCTGCGCACGAAGGAAGGGCGCCAGCAGCTCAAGACCTACTATCGCCGCTATGCCGCATTGGCAGCCGGCGCCGGTACCGGTTTCGTGCTGGAGACACCCACTTGGCGCGCGAGCCGCGACTGGGGGCTCAAGCTGGGGTACAGCGACGAATCCCTGGCGGCGATCAACGGGGACGCCATCGAACTGATGGAAGAGATCCGCGATGAGTTCACCGGGCCGGGCACGCCGTTCGTGATCAGCGGCAATCTCGGGCCACGCGGAGACGGATATGTCGCGGGTCACCGGATGGCCGTGGACGAGGCAGAGTCCTATCACGGCGCACAGATCGCGGCATTCGCCCAGACCAGTGCCGATCTGATCACGGCTATGACCATGAACTATGTCGAAGAGGCCATCGGCGCCGCCAGGGCCGCGGCGGCATATGACATGCCGGCCGTCATATCGTTCACCGTCGAAACCGACGGGCGCCTGCCCTCGGGCCAGGACCTCGGCGGTGCCATCGAGCAGGTCGAAGCGGAGAGCGCAAGCCCGGCCTACTACATGATCAACTGTGCGCATCCTGACCACTTCCGCAGCGCGGTCGCCACAGATGCGAGCTGGGTGCATCGGATAAAAGGGCTCAGAGCGAATGCGTCGCGCCAGAGCCATGCCGAGCTCGACAATGCCGACGAGCTCGATGACGGAAACCCGGTGGAACTGAGCCAGCAGTATCGCGAGCTGATGGGCCTGTTGCCCGATCTCACGGTGCTTGGCGGGTGCTGCGGCACCGACCACCGCCATGTGGAGGCAATAGGGCATGCCTGCTTTGCTCAACACGCCGCAGAATGACGATGCCGCCCGGCCATCACGTCCGGCGGATATCTCCATCCGCCCGGCAACGCCCGAAGATGCGGACGACCTTGCCCGGCTGATCAACTATGCAGGCGAGGGCATGCCGCTTCATTTCTGGCGGAGCATGGCCGCTCCGGGGGAGGACGCCTGGGCGGTCGGCCGGGCCCGCGCTTTGCGGGACAAAGGGGCGTTCTCGTGGCGCAACGCCTGGATTTATGAGCTCGGCGGCATTGTCGCCTCCACGCTCGTCACCTACCGCATCGGCGAGCACCCCGAGCCCATCGATCCGGCGACGGTGCCTGCGCCTTTCGTACCGCTCCTGGAATTGGAGAACCTGGCGCTGGGAACCCAGTACGTGAACGTACTGGCGACTTACCCGGCCTTCCGGGGCAACGGGCTGGGTTCGACCCTTCTGGACACAGCCGCAGGGATCGCCGGAGACACGCCGCTGAGCATCATCGTCTCGGACGGCAATACGGGCGCCCGGCGGCTTTACGAACGGCACGGGTTCCGCACCGCGGCAGAGCGGCCCATCGCAGGCATGCCCGGTTGGTCGTGCGACGGCGCGAACTGGGTCCTGATGTTCCGGCCGGGGCGCTGAAAGGCGCCCCGGGACTTCGCCCGGCTACTTGCCGGCGGCCAGGGGCACCACGTTGTCCTTCCCCTCCGCATGCCGGGCGAAGAACTTCTTGAGCGCGCGCGACGCCTGACGGATGCGCTGCTCGTTCTCGACGAATGCCAGGCGGACATACTGGTCGCCGTATTCGCCGAAGCCCACGCCCGGAGCGACGGCAACGCCGGCCTCCCTGATCAGCTTCTTGGCGAATTCGAGCGACCCCAGCTCGGCGAACTGGTCCGGAATCGGCGCCCAGGCAAACATAGTCGCGGGCGGGGGCGGCACATCCCAGCCGGCGCGGCCGAAACTCTCGACCGTGACGTCGCGTCGGCTCTTGTAGATCTTGCGGATTTCCTCGATGCACTCGTCCGAGCCGTTGAGCGCGGCCGCGGCGGAAACCTGGATCGGCGTGAACGCGCCGTAATCGAGATAGGATTTGACCCGCGCAAGCGCCGAGATCAGCCGTTCGTTGCCCACCGCGAAGCCCATGCGCCAGCCGGGCATGGAATAGGTCTTGGACATCGAGGTGAACTCGACCGCGATATCCATTGCGCCGGGCACCTCGAGGATGGAGCGCGGCGGGTCCATGTCGAAATAGATTTCGGAGTAGGCGAGATCGGACAGGATGAAGATCTCGTTCTCGCGGCAGTAGTCGACCACCTGCTTGTACCAGTCGAGATCGGCGACATAGGCGGTCGGGTTCGACGGGTAGTTGAGGATCAGCGCGATCGGCTTGGGAATCGAGTGGCGCACGGCCTTGTCGAGCGCACGCAGGAAGTCCTCGTTGGGCTCGGCCGGCATGGAGCGCACCACGCCCCCCGACATGATGAAGCCGAAGGAATGGATGGGATAGGTGGGGTTGGGCACCAGCACCACATCGCCCGGCGCGGTAATCGCCTGGGCCATGTTGGCAAAGCCTTCCTTGGAGCCGAGCGTGGCGACCACCTGGGTGTCGGCATCGAGCTTCACACCGAACCGGCGACCGTAATACGACGCCTGCGCCTTGCGCAGGCCCGGAATGCCCTTGGAGGCGGAGTAGCGGTGGGTACGCGGATCCTTCACCGTCTCCTGAAGCTTTTCGACGATATGGGGCGGCGTCGGCAGGTCGGGGTTGCCCATGCCGAGGTCGATGATGTCCACGCCCTCTGCCCGCGCCTTCGCCTTGATGGGGTTGATGTGTTCGAACACATAGGGCGGCAAGCGCTTGATGCGGTGGAAATCCTGGCTCATGACATCCTCGGTGGACTGCTCCCAGTCCCGTTCGGGTTGCGACAGGTGCGGCACCCTCGCGGCCGCACCGGGGAACGCGAAGGGCACTATCGCACGATTATGGTTTGTTTTCGATTAAGCGGGGTTCACGCCCCCGCGATTCGGGGCAGAGTCTTACTAGCGCGCCGCGCCGGGCGCTCGTGCCGCCGCCGGGGCGGCGCATGCCCTTGAAATACCGCAATCCCCCGCCGACATGATCATGAAGTCCGGTGCCGCAAGAGCGGGAGCTGCCAAAACGACAGTGTCAAAGCTGTGTGCTTTCACAGGCGTTTGCATCTCACTCTTGCCCTTATGGTAAAGGATTGTGTAAACAAATTCCGGTCGCGAAGGGGTTATTCTTAGGCGGACGGCGAGTTGTTGTAAACAGGCCGGGCGCCGGGACTCCCTCCGGACGTGCGGCAAGAGTGAGGGTGTACATGCCAAAGCGCATTGCGATAGCCACCATCGGTACGCAAGGTGATGTGCAGCCCTATTTGTCGCTTGCCCTGGCGCTCAAGGAGCGCGGCTATTCGGTGGTCATCGCCACCAACGCCGATTTCGAGGACATGATCACCGGCTACGGCATCGAGTTCTTCAGCCTGGGCACACACATCCAGAAATTCCTCACCCAGTCGCGCTTCGAGAACGCGATGAGCCAGAACATGCTGGTCAACGTGCCGGCATTGCTGCGCGACGGGCAGAAGATCGTGGAGACGGCCGCACGCCGCGCATGGCGCATGGCGCAGGACGTCGACGCGATCATCCTGAACATGAACACCAGCTTCGGCATCGATATCGCCGAGGCGCTCAACATCCCCGCCATCATGTCGGCGCTGCAGCCGCTCAACATGACGCGCGAGTTCCCCGTCTGCGCCTATGAGTGGCCCGACCTGGGCCCGGCCTTCAACCGGCTGAGCTATGTGGCGATGAGCATCCAGCAGGCCTATTACGACTTCCCGCGCAATCGCCTGCGCCGCGAGCTGATGGGCCTGAAGCCGCGCAAGAAGGGCGGGTTCTTCAAGGACAATAACGGGCGCGACCTGACGACGCTGTATCCGTTCTCCACGCTCGTCTCCCCGCGCCCGCGCGACTGGCCGGACACGGCCGTCGTCACCGGCTACTGGCAGCTTGCCGACAATACGGGCTGGGAGCCCTCGGACCGCTTCAGGGCATTTCTCGAGAGCGGCTCCAGGCCGGTCTATATCGGGTTCGGCTCGATGCCCTTCGGTGCCGAGCGCAATACGCAGATCCTCAAGGAGGCTGTCGCGAAATGGGGCGGCCGCGCCGTCGTCGCGCGCGGCTGGGGCGGTATCAACCCGGACGATCTGCCCGAGAGCATCTATGCCTTCTCGCGCGCGCCCCATGACAAGCTGTTCCGGTACGTCGCCGGCGTCGTGCACCACGGAGGCGCCGGCACGACCGCCGCTGGCCTGCACGCGGGCAAGCCGACCTTCGTCGTGCCGCAGACCTTCGATCAGCCGTATTGGGGCCGCCGCGTGCGCGAGCTCGGGTGCGGCCCGGCGCCGGTGCGGCTGCGCAAATTGACCTCCGACACCCTCGCGGAATCCCTGCACAAGCTCACCACCCGCCGGCAATATGCGGAAAACGCGGTTGTGCTGGCGGACAAGCTGCAGGCGGAAGACGGGCGCGCAAGGGCCATCCGAACGATCGAGCAGACCATCGCCGATCACCAGCTCCAGACCGAGCAGAAGCGGGCCTGACGCGGCATCCGTCTTGCTTGCCAGGCACGAAAAAAGGGGCCGTCTCCGGCCCCTTTCGCAATTCGTCGATACGTTTCCGCGCGGTTAGAGCTTCCGTTCTGATTGAATCAGAACGGAAGCTCTAAGTTCTTGAGTGGTCGCATTTTCGAACCGAACAAGTGGTATCCACTTGTTCTGAAAACGCTCTAGCGCTTGGAGAACTGGAAGGACCGGCGGGCCTTGCGGCGGCCGTACTTCTTGCGCTCCACGGTGCGGCTGTCGCGCGTCAGGAAGCCGTCCTTCTTGAGCACCGAGCGCAGTTCCGGCTCGTAGCGGGTCAGCGCCTGGGAAATGCCGTGGCGCACCGCGCCGGCCTGGCCCGACAGGCCGCCGCCGGAGACGGTGGCGACGATGTCGTACTGGTCCTTGCGTTCGGCCGCGATGATCGGCTGCTCGAGAATGAGCTGGAGCACCGGACGGGCGAAGTACTCGGTGTACTCCTTGCCGTTCACGGTGATCTTGCCGGCGCCGGGCTTGAGCCAGACGCGGGCGACGGCGTCCTTGCGCTTGCCAGTGGCGTAGGCACGGCCGTACTGGTCGAG